>JAICVH010000068.1 GCA_025935435.1 Burkholderiales bacterium | reverse complement strand
CGAGCCCGCGAACGCGGTGCCGACGTGGAACTACGCGGTCGTGCACGCGCAGGGCACGCTCGACGTCATCGACGATGCCGTCGAGACGCGTCGCATCCTCGAAGCACTCGTGCACCGCTTCGAGGCGAATCGCGAAGCCCCGTGGACGTTCGCGATGCCGGAGCGCGAGCGTGATGCCCTGGTGGGTGCGATCGTGGCGTTCCGAATTCGCATTCGAAGGCTGACCGCGAAGTTCAAACTGTCGCAGAACCGTGGTGCAGGCGATCAGGCGCGCGTTGCGGCGGCGCTCGACGCCGCGGGTGACGCGGAATCGACGGCGCTCGCCGCGTGGATGCGTGCGTACACACCCGCCAACAGGTAGGGGCCGTCTCGACTTTCGATGTCGACGCGAACAGCAGCCGTTCAAACCCCCGGCTTTGCGTTGACCAGCGTCCGGCTCGACAAATGGTTGTGGTCGGCGCGTTTCTACCGCACGCGCAGCCTCGCCGCCCACGCGATCGACGCCGGACACGTTCGCGTGAATGGCGAACGCGTGAAGCAGGCGCATGCGGTGCGTCCGGCGGTGCGCATCAGCGTGCGCAAGCACGAACTGATTTTCGAGGTCGAGGTGACCGGACTCGCGGAACGGCGGGGATCCGCTACCGAGGCGGCGCGGCTCTACCGAGAGACGCAGCAGAGCATCGATGCCCGCGAAGCGGCGCTTCGTGAGCGCCGTGCAGCGCGGGCGGAGCAAACGCCGGGGCGACCGACGAAGCGCGATCGCCGGCGGCTCGAGGATTTCCTCAACGAGCCGTGAGCTCGGGTCAGCAGAGCCGCAACGCGGCGAAGTCGAGCAGGAAATCGGGCTGACGATAAGCCGCAAACACGAGCCAGGCGACCGCTGCGGCGGCAAGCACCGCCATCGCGTGCCACGCGATGCGGCGCGGGTCGCCGGCGACCGCGGTCGGGACGTCGATAGGTGATGCGGAGATTCGTTCAGGCGGCATCATGCCGCCGACTTTACGCTGTCTGCTCGGCGCCGGGCAAGTCTGGCACGCGGGAAACAGGCGCCGCGGGCAGGATGCCGCGGGCGCGAAGCGTCGCCATCACCGAATTGAAGTCGGCCGCGACCTGAACGTTGTCGATCGGCTTCGCGAGCAGGTTGACGGCGCGGCCGCTCACGATCAACGGCACGTCATCCGGCAACGACCGTCGCAGGCAGCGAATTTCCTGGCCCGCGATCTTGCCCGAGATGCCGCGATCGAACAGCAGTACAACCAGAGCCGCGTGATACGCTTCCGACGCGCTCGCGATTTCCTGTGCGGGGACGCCGGTTCCGAGCGTCAGGCAATTGATCCCTTCGGTGAAAAGGAGCAGCTCGAGGATCGCGAGGCCCAGCTGATTCGGATCGTTCGGTGGCGTCGCGAGCAGGATCTGGCGCGCATCGCGGGTGGGTCGCACGAGCCTCGTCACGTCACGCAGCAGGCGCTGCGCCAGGTCGGCAAACCGCAACTCCTGGTACGTCTGCATCTCACCGCGCACGACGCGTTCATGTACCGCTTCGTTGAGCGGGATCAGCGTCTGCTCGAGGAACTTGCGCAGACCCTGCCCTACCAGGAGCTTGGACAGATGATTTTGCATTTCGCCGACGCGGTGCTCGCCGAGCAGCCGTACGGCCTGCGAGATCTCGGCGGGCAACGGCGCCGGTTCGGCGACCGCCAGCCCGACCATCGATTGCAGCGCGGAATCAGCGAGCGGTACGACGGCGCCCGCACGCCAGCCTTCGGACAGCAGTTGCTTGATCAGCTTGAGACGCGCGACCTGGTCGGCGGGATAAACGCGATCACCGAACGTATCGCGCAACGGCGCGGGAAAGCCGTAGCGGCGCTGCCACATGTAGAGCTGCTCCCGGCGCAGTCCGGTGATGCGCACGACCTCGCGAATGTGAAGCGCGCCCGCAGGCTCGCCGGCCGGCACGGCCGCCGGCGCGTTCGCCGGCATACCGGTCGGGTCCTGGCGCCGCGACGGCGCTTCGATGAGGATTCCCATGTGTCTTCCCCTGCCGTTTTCCGTTTTGAATGATGCAAGCTGTCCAGAACAAGTATAGCGACGGCTTCTGGCAAGCTCCGCAACGCACGGATCACACTGATCGACGCGAGTTGTGTTGCACGCCGACCAGCTATGCAGGATGCGTGCCACGCGCCGACACGTTCAGACGCACGTATTCGTTCCACCGGATGAGCGTCGGTCCGAAACTTGCAGCAAGGGATCCTCGAAATTGCGGCGCGCGTCCGGCATCGCGGCCTTCATTCTTGCGGAGCCTGATGCCGGTCGCCGCCCATCGCCGCCTGCGCGCGGCACGGTGACGCAAAGCGACGCACGATGTTCGGTTTGGGCAGGTCGACCAAGGATCCACTCTCCGACGTCAAGTCGGCCGAGCGCTGGCTGTCGACGCTTCCCGGCGGCGACACGCTCGCCGTGCACTCCGATATCATCGCGCAACTCGAGCGCGTCACCGGTCCGACTGCACAGCGGACGCCGCCGCGGTTGCGTGCCGTGTTCCACGTCGATGCACAAACGGCACCGCAGCGCCACGCGCTGATCGGGCAATACATCGAGCACGCAAGTCGCAGCTCGAAAATCGAGAATCAGCTGTGGACCGCGCTGTTCGGGTTGACGCAAGGGTTTCTGCGCACCTACGAGTCGTTCGCGCGCGAGATCAACGACCATCCGCAAAGCAAGCGATGGCAGGAACTGCTGCCCGAAATCATCTGCCGGCAGGTCGTGCATCTGGCCGTCGATGCGCGTGTACGCCTGTTCCGCTACGAGCAGTGGATTCCGGCCAAGTGGGCCGAGCTGCATGCGTTGATGTCACTCGCGTGCAGCAACCAGATCGAGCGCCGGCTCGTCTCGCTGAACGAATCGAGCACGACGACGATCGAGCATGAATACCTGCGCGCGCTCGTGCTGCACCTGATGAACGCGGGCAGCCTGACCGCGCGCCAGGTCGAGTTCATCTGGAACGAACTCGACGACTGGTGTTCTCCATTGCGATTGACGCTCGAACCTTCGGCGGCGAACGCGTTCTTCATCGACCTTGGCGGCCGCGACGGTCTGCGGCGGCGGAAACCAGGGCCGCTCGAAGGACGCGTGCTGTTTCTGGACACCCGACCTCTGCATGCGGTGATGGTGCAGCACGTCGTCACGCTCGAGCAGAAGATCAAGGCTGAGCCGCTGTCGAGCCGTACGCCTCGCCGCAGCGAACAGCTTGCGCTCTTCACCAAGCTCGCGGCGCAGGTCGATCCGGAATTCAAGCCGTTCACACGACGCGGGGAACGCGTCGCAACGAGCGGCAACGTCGACGCGATCGTCGGCTTCCAGAAGATCGCCAGCTACTTCAAGGAAGAGGCGCACCAGCCGATTCCCCTCGCCGACACGACCGGCGAAAGCTTCGACAGCACGATGGACCTTGCAGTGTTCGGCCGCATTCGCGACGAGCCGACGCGTCGCAACGAGATGGCGCGACGACGCATCGGCGCGCACGCGGCCCCCGGCGGGCCGTGGGAAGCGAGAGACGTCTCGCAGACCGGTTTCAAGCTGGTCGCGCCGATCCAGGTTGCCAACGCGGTGACGCTCGGCACGCTCGTCGCCATTCATCCGCATGGACAGCCGCGGTGGACGCTCGGCATCATCCGCAGGATGAAACGGACCGCCGCCGATCGCGCCGAGATCGGGCTGCAGATCGTCGCCGACACGATTGGGGCCGTCGACCTCGTCGAGCAGCGCAAGCGCGGCGCCGACGAATACTCGATCGACGGCGAAGGCACCACCATCAACGGCCGTCGCTTCGGCGCGCTCCTGCTGTCGCTTCGCGCACGCGACGGCGAACCGATGGTTCAATCGCTGATCATCCCCGCCGTCGAATACCAACCGGCCCGGCGCTATCGACTCGCAACGTCGAGGACCGACTATTCGATCCGCTTCGGCCGGCTGATCGAGCAGCAGCCGGAATGGATCTGGACAGCGATCGAACCATTGCAATCGACCGCGCGTGCAGACGCGCCCGCGGCATCGGGGCCCGCTACGCGATAAGGCAGTGCACGATCGGCGGGCGCCACTATACTGAGTGGCAATGGCTACCGTCGATCGCTACGCGGAAATTCACGCCGCGCATCGCTGGAACATTCCCGCCGACTTCAACATCGCGCACGCGTGCTGCGGGCGCTGGGCCAACGACCGCGCGCGCTTCGCGCTGTACTGGGAAGACGAGAACGGCTCGCGCGCGGCGCTGACGTTCTTCGACCTGCAAGAGCAGGCCAACCGGCTGTCGAACGCGCTCGCAGCGGCCGGCGTGTCGCGCGGCGACCGCATCGCGCTGATCCTGCCGCAGCGTCCTGAAACGATCGTCGCGCATCTCGCCGTCCATCAACTCGCGGCCGTCGCGGTGCCGTTGTCGTTCCTGTTCGGACCGGACGCGCTCGAATACCGTCTGCAAAACAGCGCGTCGAAAATCGCGTTCGTTGATCCGCAATCGCTGCCGAACCTCGTGCCGATTCGCGATCGCTGTCCGGCGCTCACGCACGTCGTCGGCGTGGCCGGCGCGACGGCGCCCGGCATCGAAGCGTGGGAATCGCTGCAGTCGGCATCGCGGCATTTCACGCGCGTCGCGACGCGCGCGGCCGATCCCGCAGTACTGATCTACACGAGCGGAACGACCGGACCGCCGAAAGGCGCGTTGATGCCGCAGCAATGTCTGCTCGGCAACCTGCCGGGGTTCGTGCATTCACACGACGATTATCCGCAGCCGGGCGATCTGTTCTGGTCACCCGCCGACTGGGCGTGGACCGGCGGGCTGATGGATGCATTGCTCCCCACGCTCTATTTCGGCCAGCCGATCGTCGGCTATCGCGGGCGCTTCGATCCCGAGCGCGCGTTCCGACTCATTGAACGCTACCAGATCCGCAACACATTCCTGTTCCCGACGGCGCTCAAGCTGATGATGAAGGCGTATCCGCGACCGCGCGATGCATTCGACGTCAACCTGCGCAGCATCATGAGCGCGGGCGAAGCCGTCGGCACGACGGTGTTCGAATGGGCGCGTGAAGCACTCGGCGTCACGATCAACGAGATGTTCGGACAGACGGAGATGAACTACATCGTAGGCAATTCGCAGGCGCTATGGCCGGCAAAAGCGGGATCGATGGGTCGACCGTATCCAGGACATCGGATCAGCGTCATCGACGACGCCGGCAACGAGCAGCCAGCCGGCGAGCCGGGCGACGTCGCCGTACATCGCATTGCGCCCGACGGAACGCCCGATCCGGTGTTCTTCATCGAGTACTTCGGCAATCCCGAAAGCACGCGCAACAAGTTCACCGGCGACTGGTGCCGCACCGGCGACGTGGCGATCGCCGATAGCGATGGTTACCTTTGGTACCAGGGCCGCGCCGACGACATGTTCAAGGCTGCCGGTTACCGTATCGGTCCCTCCGAGATCGAGAATTGCCTGGTCCGCCATCCCGCGGTTGCGAACGCCGCCGTCGTTCCATCACCCGATGCAACGCGCGGCAATGTCATCAAGGCGTTCATCGTGCTTGCCGCAGGACATGCGCCATCACCCGCGCTCGAAGCCGATATTGCGGAGCATGTGCGACGGCATCTCGCACCGTACGAGTATCCGAAGGAAATCGAATTCATCGATGCGCTGCCGATGACGACGACCGGCAAGGTGCAGCGCAAGGTGCTGCGCGAACGCGAAGCGCAACGCAAGCGCGCGGCAGGTTAGGCGCGGGAGACTGGTCGACGCGTTACGTCGCGCGCGGCCGCAACGCCGCGACGAACTGGCCGTGCAACGCCACCCACAGTACGGCGGGCGCAACCGCCGGCAGGATCAGCGATCCAAACTGAAAGGCGAACGCGATCGCTTCCCGTTGCCATGCCGAGAAGCCGGTCTGCGCGGCGATGGCCGGTCCCGCCGTGATGGCGACGTTCTTGAGGAAATCGGCGAGCACGCAGCATGCGATCAGCGGCAGCAGCACGGCGTAGCCGAGCACGAGATGACGCTTCGCGTTGCGCTCGCGCGCGGCCAGCGTCAATGCCGCGAACAGCGGCAATCCGAACGCGTAGAGCAGCATGTTGACATCCACCGTCAAAACGGCGCCCGACGCCAGTGACACCGGCTTCAGCGTCGTCACGAACGTGACGATCGCGCGCGACTGTTCGACGCCGCTGACGAGCGTGCGCAACGTTGCATGGACAGCGCCGCGCACGATCAGCACCGCCGGGTACAGGAGCACCGGTGCCGCGACGTACCAGACGACGAATGCGACCGGCAGCCAGCCCAGCGTGCGCAACGCGAAGCGGCCGACTGTTACATCGCGTCTCGCGCTTGCGCGATCGGCAGTCACCGACAGATCGTGCGAAGTCAAGCCGCGACGGTGCTGATCGCCGGCCCCGTCGGCGGCGCCATGCGCACCCAGATCACCCACACGATCAGCACGTCGAGCATGATCAGCGCCTGCCAGACGTAGAGGTGCGCCCATTCGAACGCGGCGGCGTTCCACTGCCCCAGGTAGAACAGCGTGACCACGCGGAGAATGTTCAACACCTGGACGGTCGCGACACCCACGAGGATGCCGGCCGCGCGGTGCCGCCACGGTGCCGGAAATGCGAGCATCGCCGCCACCAACACCAGGGTTGCTTCGACGCCGTTGCATCCGGCTTCGATGGCGACGGCGAACGCGCTCGCCGTCGAGGCGATCACGTTGCCCGTCGTCGTGATCGATGCGTCGAAGGTGCGCATCAGCGTGCCCGAGATGCGCGCCACCGTGTCGGTCCAGGGCGTGACGACCCACGCCTGCGCCCACGGCGTCAACTCGACGCCGAACGACAGCGCGAGGAGCGCAATGAAAGCGATCAGAAACCGCGGCATGTCGCGATTCTAGCGTCTGGCAAGCAGGCGCAATGAATGGATGGCTCGCCCGACGGGACAGCTTCAGGCGCGCGCGAGCGGCGGGCTTTTCGCGAAATAGCGGCGGATGCCGTCGGCGATCGAGTCGGCGAATTGCTGCTGATGGCGCGGACTGCGCAGCTTGAGTTCCTCGTCGGGATTCGAAATGAACGCCGTCTCGACCAATATCGACGGGATATCCGGCGCTTTGAGCACGGCGAAGCCGGCTTGCTCGACCGCCGGCTTGTGCAGCGTGTTGTGCGTCGCGATGCCGTCGAGAACCTGGCGGCCGACCTTGAGGCTGTCGGTGATCTGCGCCGTCTGCGACAGATCGAGGAGCGTTCGCGCCAGCACCGGATCCTTGCTGTCGAGATTCACGCCCCCGATCAGATCGGCGGCATTCTCGCGCTGCGCAAGCCAGCGCGCTGCTGCGCTCGTCGCACCGTGTTCGGACAGCGCGAACACCGACGATCCGCGCGCCGAGGGTTCACGGAATGCATCGGCGTGGATCGACACGAATAAATCGGCCTGCACGCGACGCGCCTTGCGTACGCGTTCCGCAAGCGGCACGTAGAAGTCATCGTTGCGCGTCAGCATGACACGCATGTCGGAATCGAGCGCGCGCTTCAACCGGTGTGAAATCGCAAGCACCACGTTCTTCTCGTACGTGCCGCGGCGCCCGACCGCGCCCGGATCCTCGCCGCCGTGTCCGGGATCGATCGCGACGGTGACGCGCCGCAGCGATTGCGCGCGGGGCGACGCCGGTTGCGGATCGCGACGCGACGCCGAGGCTTGCGCTTGTGGTACGGTGCGTGCGGCCGGCGCCGGTTCAGATGCACTGCGCTCGCGTTCGAGCAGCGCCATCAGCGGATCGATCGCAATCAGCGGATACAGGTCGATGACGAGCCGGTGCCCGAACTCCGCCACCGGCTTCAGCGCAAACACCTGCGGCCGCACGTCGGTCTTGAGATCGAGAACGACGCGCAGAAAACCGCCCGTTGCTTGTCCGATGCGGATTGCGCCGATATACGGGTCGGACGCCTGGACGCGTGCAGGCAGTTCGTCGAGTTCGCGCGAGCGATCGATGCGGGCCAGGTCGAGCACCAACCGATCGGGATTGCGCAGCACGACGAGTTGATGCTCGATCGGCGTCGCCGCTTCGAAAATGACGCGCGTGTAATCCTCCGCCGGCCACAGCCGCGCCGACGCGATGCGTGATGCGTCGGCCCACGCCGCCGGCAACGCGAAATTCGCAGCCGGCAGCAGCAGCCAGCGAAACGCACGCCTGCGCTCGATCGAAATGCCGGTCAGCCCAGCGGCGGTGCGACGGCGCGTAACGCGTTCAGACATTGCTCGCCGGCCTCACCACGCGCGGTTGCAACGAGATTGCGTCCGGGCTCATCGCGCGCATACGAAAGCGATAATGCGAGGTCGGGCGCCGGCAGCCGGTTGCCTGCGCGCTCGGGCCATTCGATGATGCACACAGCATCGTCGCGGAAATAGTCGGCAATGCCGGCCTCATCCCATTCGCTTGAGCGCGTGAAGCGATAAAAATCAAAGTGATAAAAGTATAAGCTCGAAATCGGATAATGTTCAACCAGCGCGTACGTCGGACTCTTGATCGGCCCGTCGACGCCGCGCGCGCGCAACAAGCCCCGAACCAGCGTCGTTTTACCCGTGCCGAGGTCGCCGTCGAGCGTCACGATCATGCCGCCGTGAAGCCGCGGGGCAATGCGGGCGCCGCATGCTTCGGTCGCGGCGGCGTCCGCGAGATGCAGTGTCAGCGTGGACACGACGGCGCGACCCCGAGATGACGAACATCGATTCGCAAGCGGTGGGCAACGGTGCGCAGAGCGGCAACGGCAAAGCGGCCGATTCGCGCACGGATGGGGCGAACGAACGCGATTGGACGGAGCTCGCGCAGCGGATCGTCGCGTGGGGCCGTGAACTCGGATTCGACGCAGTCGGCGTGTCGGATGTCGATCTCGCGGGCGACGAAGTGCGCCTGCTGAACTGGCTCGGCACCGGGCGCCAT
>JAICVH010000304.1 GCA_025935435.1 Burkholderiales bacterium | reverse complement strand
GCCACCATGTCGAGCGAAATGGCGCCGAGCACGGCGCGCTGCCTTCCGATGAAGCGGATGCCGTCAAGGACCGACGACCAGCCCGCGGATCCCGGTCGTGGTGGCGCGTACTTGACGTCGATGAGGAACACCAGGAGCCCGGTGAGCAGGAACAGCACCGTACTCGTCCCATACACGATCGCCGGTCCTGCGATGTAGAGCACGCCGCCGAGCGCAGGCCCTGCGATGATTGCCGCCTGACCGGCGGAAGCGTTCGCCGCGATCGCCCGCGACAACAGCGACGGCGGTACGAGCGCCGGCAAGAGCGCCTGCATCGTCGGCATCTGAAACGCGCGCGCGCAGCCGACGACGAAGATCAGCGCGAAGATCGCGCGCTCGTCGATCGTTCCCGCCGCACTGCCGCCGCACAGTCCGACGGCTGCGATCGCCTCGGTCACCATGCAGAGCTGCAGGATGCGGCGGCGATCGAAGCGATCGGCAACATGACCGGCGACGAGCATCAGGAAGAACGCGGGCATGAATTGCACGAGGCCGATCAATCCGAGGTCGAGCGCCCGTCCGGTCAGCGCGTACACCTGCCAACCGACGGCGACGCCAAGCATCTGGTGCGCAATCATCGCGAAGACGCGCGCAAGCCAGAACAGCACGAACGGCCGCTGCGCATGGAGCGCATCGGCGCGCGTTGACGCCGGCAACGCGCGCGGCGCCGTCACCTGCCGGCGCCGATCAGCGTCAGCGTGAGCGGCGTGGTCACCGCAGCAAGCGCCGTCGTCAGCACGATCGACGACGCGACCGCTGCAGACAACACGCCGAATTGGCGCGACATCAGGTAGACGTTCGCGCCAACCGGCAAGGCGGCCAGCATCACGACGGCGCTTGTCTCGAGAGCTGGCAGCGCGAGCATTCGCGCGAGTGCGAACACGGCCAGAGGTTGCGCAACCAGCTTCAGTACGGTGATTGCGGCGCTTTCGCGCCATTCGCTGCGAAAGCCGAACTCGGCAAGCCCCATGCCGAGCGCGATCAGCGACAGCGGTACGGCTGCCTGGCTCACCATCGCTAGCGTTTCGTCGACAACCGCTGGCAGCGGCAGTGCGAGCGCGCCGAACAGCGCGCCGATCAGGATGCTTGCGACGACGGGGTTCAAGAGGACGCTTCGAACCGTTCTCAGCAATGCCGCCGGCGACAGACTGCGCTCGCGCGCCCATTCGACGGACACGGTGACGAGCGTCCACAGCAGCAGCGAGTTGAAGACGAGCACCAGCGACACGACCGAAAGCGACGCCTCACCGAGCGTCACCTTGGCGATCGGAATGCCGAGCAGTACATTGTTCGAGAAGATCCCGCCCATCGCGAACACCGACTGCTCGATGCCGTTCAGCCTGAATATCGACGCACCGGCAAGGCGTCCGGCCGCGTACACGATCAGGCAGCCGCCGAAGAACGCGACGAGCAGCCGCGCATCGACGCGCGGCAGTCGGGAGAAATCGCTCATCAAGCGGAACAGGAGCGTCGGCACCGCGACGTTGAACACGAAACGCGTCAATGCGTCGGACGCCGAGCGCGGCCAACCCAGCCGCGACAGCACATAGCCCAGCGCGACGAGCAGGAACAGCGGTGCGGTGAGGCTCGCGAAGTGCAGCAGGTGAGGAAGCGCGGAATTGCGCGCGTCAGGTGCCGCGCGGACCGATCAGCGCCAGGAATTCGTCGCGCGTCGCCTCGGAATCGCGAAACGTCCCGAGGACGGACGACGTGACCATTTCGGAGTTCTGCTTCTCGACGCCGCGCATCATCATGCACAGGTGGCGTGCTTCGATCATCACGCCGACGCCGCGTGCGTCGATCGATTCCATCACCGCTTGCGACACCTGCTCGGTCAGCCGTTCCTGCAGTTGCAGTCGCCGGGCATACATGTCGACAAGACGTGCGAGCTTGCTCACGCCGAACACGCGGCCGGTCGGGATGTAGCCGATATGGCAGCGTCCGAAGAACGGCAGCATGTGATGCTCGCAGAGGCTGTAGACCTCGATGTTCTTGACGATCACCATGCTGTTGGTCGTTTGCGTGAAGATGGCGCCGTTGATCAGCGCCGACATGTCGGTGCGATAGCCGGACGTGAGGAACGCCATGGCCTTCGCGACGCGCTCGGGTGTCTTCACGAGTCCCTCGCGCTCGGGATCCTCGCCGAGCGCGCGCAACAGTTCGCGGGTCAATTGCTCGATCTTCGCGACATCGATGTTCATCGTCGGCGGTCTCCGATGCCGCGCGCCGGGCGCTGCGGCTTCAAGGCTTAGTATAAGAGGCGTCCGGCGCGTCCAGGCCGTGCGCACGGTTAGCGGCGCATGGGGTTAGCGCGTCGTTGGCGAGTGGGTTAGCGCGTCGTTGGCGAGTCGTACAACCGGCCGTCTTGTAAAAATGACGCAAAGCTTCTAAGTCGCCCCGCTTTCCGGCAGCATATGGCGATGGCCCCGCCTGAAAATCATGCGGGGACCACGGAGACACTTCGAATGAAGTGCGCGAACTGCGCGAAGGACAATCCGACCGGCGCGCGTTATTGCATTCATTGCGGCGCCGAGCAGGCGGTGCCGACGCCGATTGCGGCCGTCGCCGCCGCCGCGATGGCGTCGGGCCGGCGTGCGCCGCTGCGTCAGGCTGCGAACGCCGCGCAGGCAGAACCTCTGCTCGACGCAGGCGTTGAGAAGGAAGCGGTGCCTGCGCGCTGGCAACCCATTGCGAGCGAAGCGACGGCCGCCGGCGCGCGGGTGGCAGCGTCGCCGGGAGGGGAAAGGCCGATCGCGGCAACGGCCGATGCGCGCACACCGGTATCGCCGGACGCGAGTCCCGCGTCGCCGGCATACGCTGCGTTGCCGCCTCGCAAGGGCGTCGCCGCGGCGCTCGTCGCTGCGTGCGTCGTCGTGGCCGCGATTGCGTTCACCATCGTGCACTATGTGCAATCGAATACGTCGACGACCGACGCGACCGCCGACGCCGGCGAGAGCGTGATGTCGTCGTTTCCGCCGGACGCTACGCCATCGAGATCCCGGCGTCCGCCAACCGGCGTCGCTGCATCGAACGCGCCAACCGCGCCAAACGCGGACGCGACCGCCAAGGCGGCGTCATCGTCGTCACCCAGCGCGGCCCCGCAGCCCGGGGAATCGATCGCACAGCCGCAGCCCATTGACAGGACCCGGGACGCGCGACCGGTCGAAATTCGACCGTTGCCCGCGCGACCTGCGCCACGAACGACGACACGACACGCGGGGCCCGAAAAGAGCGCCGAGTCGCCCGCAGCAACGCAGCCGTCGGCATCGCCACCACCTCCAGCGCCCGCGGTCGTAGCGGCCGCACCGAAGGCTTCGGCCGCGCGTGCGGCCGATCCGTGGGCACGTGTACGCGATGAATTATCGCGCTGCACGCGCGAGGATTTCATCGCACGCGTCATCTGCGATCAGCGCGTGCGCTTCCGCTATTGCAAGGACTATTGGGGCAAGGTACCCGAATGCCCCGGGAATCCGCCGGCGGAGCAAGGCCAGTGACCAACGAGGCGTAGTCCGAGCCCTACATTCAATTCCGTGCGGAGCCGATGCAGGCGGCGGGTGCATCGCCGCTACGCTCGCCTCATCGATCCCGAGGGCGGGACAGCGCGGAGTGGACATGACGCAGATCGTTGCAGGCGTCTTCGATGACGAGCAATCAGCGACCGCGGTTGCGCACGAATTGCGCGATGCCGGTTTCGACGCAGGCAGTCTCGACCAGTTCTCGTTGAACCCGCCGGGGCGTCACCACGGCTTGCCACTTGGCGGCGACCAGGACGCCGATCCGAAGGCGGAGGGCGGCGAGGGTGGGGCGGTTACCGGAGCTGCGATAGGGACTGCCGTCGGCGCGGTCGCGGGTCTCGCGGCAACGCCGCTCGTAGGACCGATCGCGATCGCCGGAGGAGCTGCCGCGGGCGCGTACGCAGGATCGCTGGCCGGTGCAGTGAACAAGATGGGCGACGAACGACCCGCGGCCGAACCGCGACCCGCCGGTGTGATGGTCGCAGTGAACACCGAATCGGCGGAAGACGAGGAACTCGCCGTCGACCTGATGCGTGATCGGGGTGCG
>JAICVH010000339.1 GCA_025935435.1 Burkholderiales bacterium | reverse complement strand
GGTTGCGACGCGGTCTGCGACTATGCAGAACTGCGCTTGCGCGCGCTGCGCATCGGGGCGTCGCTGCAACACGTGTATGCACCCGGCGCGCGCATTGCGATCTTCACCGAAAATCGTCCCGAATACGTCGAAGCATTGTTCGGGATCTGGGCCGCCGGCCTGGTCGCCGTACCCGTCAATGCGAAGTTGCACGCGCGGGAGGCCGCGCAGATTCTCTGCGACTGCGCGGCGTCGGCGTGTCTCGTTTCGCCGGTGCTGGCCAGCGATCTCGCACCGGCATTGCAGGACGCGTCCGCTTCGGCGTGCGCGCTGATCGCGTTCGACACGGATGCGTACGCCGATGTCATGGCGGAGGCACCGGCCGAGCCCGCGGACGTTGCGCCCGATGCGTTGGCGTGGCTGTTCTACACGAGCGGCACGACGGGACGCTCGAAGGGCGCGATGCTGACCCATCGCAACCTGCTTGCGATGACGGTCTGCTATCTCGCCGACATCGACACGGTCGACGAGCACGCGAGCCTCATCCACGCCGCGCCGATGTCGCACGGGTCGGGACTCTATATCCCGCCGTACGTCGCTCGCGCGGCACGTCACGTCATCCCCGCGTCGTCGGGATTCGATCCGGCCGAGATGCTCGCGCTGTGCGATCGTCATCCCGCGTGCGCGGCGTTCCTGGCGCCGACGATGGTGCAACGCCTGCGCGTCGAGGCCGAGCGATCCGCTCAGCGACCGCAGAATCTGCGGACGATCGTCTACGGCGGCGGGCCGATGTACGTCGAGGAGATCAAGCAGGCGATGGCCGTTTTCGGTCAGGTTTTCGTGCAGATCTACGGGCAAGGCGAGGCGCCGATGACCATCACGAGTCTGCGTCGCGCGGATCATGCAGTTGGCGATGATGCGGTGCTCGGCTCGGTCGGCTGGGCGCGCACCGGTATCGACGTGCGCGTCGTCGACGGCCAAGGCACGACGTTGCCGCCTGGCGAAACGGGCGAGATCGTCTGTCGCGGCGACGTCGTCATGAGCGGCTACTGGAACGACGCCGAAGCTTCCGCTGCGGCGCTTCGCGACGGCTGGCTCTACACCGGCGACCTCGGCTCGTTCGATGCGCGCGGCTACCTGACGCTCCGCGACCGCTCGAAAGACGTCGTGATCAGCGGCGGATCGAACATCTATCCGCGCGAGGTCGAGGAGGCACTCATTGCGCATCCGGGTGTGGCCGAAGTCTGTGTGGTCGGGGCGCCCGATCGTGAGTGGGGTGAGGTCGTCGTCGCGTTCGTCGTGCGCGCGCCGCGTTCGAACGTCGATGCACCCGCGCTCGATGCGCACTGCATCGCCCGCATCGCGCGCTTCAAGCGGCCGAAGCGTTATCTGTTCGTCGATGCGTTGCCGAAGAACAGTTACGGGAAGATACTGAAGCGGGCGCTGCGGCTGCAGCTCACTGCAAGTCAAACCTGATCGATTCGATGTATAGCGCGCCAGGAACCCTGGCATGGCGGTTGCACTCGAAACGCGATAGCGTGTGCCCGCGGACGGCGCCGTCCGCTCGTTGACTCGGAGGAAACGATGGCGAAATACGGCAAGAAGGCGGCAGACAAGGTCGAAAGGGCGATGCACGAGCGCAAGCGCGGAACGCTCAAGAGCGGACGCTCGGGCAAGAAAGTGACGAGCCGCAAGCAGGCGATTGCGATCGGGCTGTCCGAAGCGCGACGCGCGGGCGGCAAGGTGCCGAAGAAGTCTGCGAAGAAGTCCGCCAGGAAATCGGCGCGGAAGTCGCCGCGGAAGTCCGCGAAGAAGGGTGCGCGCAAGACGGCGCGGAAATCGAGCAGCCGGTCGCGCAAGTCCACCAAGCGCTCGACGAAGAAAACGGCGCGCAAATCGACGCGCAAGACGGCGAGCAAGCGCTCGCGCAAGTCCACGACGAAGCGCGGCCGCAAATCGACCACGCGGTCGGCGAAGAAATCGTCCTGACGCAGCCACCCGCCAACGCAACGGGCGAGCGGTCCGAAAGCGACAAAGCGATCGGACCGCGCGGCCTGCTCAGGATTCGACGCGGTTGCGGCCCCGCTGCTTGGCTCGATACAACGCGCCATCGGCCCGGGCGAACGTCTGCATGATCGTTTCGCCCGGCACGTATTGCGCAACGCCGATCGACACGGTGAGACGCCCGATCAGCCGGGAAATCGGCAGGTCCAGCGCGCTGATGCGTTCGCGCAACCGCTCGGCGTCCACGACGGCGCCGGCGAGCGGCGTATCGCGGCAGATCTGGATGAATTCCTCACCCCCGTAGCGACCGAACACATCGGACGTTCGCAGTTCCTGCTGCACCGCGAGCGTGAACGCACGAAGCACCTCGTCGCCCGTCAGGTGATCGAACTCGTCGTTGTAGCGCTTGAAGAAATCCAGATCGATGACGCAAAGCGAAAGCGGCTCGCCGAGCATGTCCGCACGCTGCTTCGCATCCTCCATGGCCGCGAGCAGCGCGCGTCGGTTGAAAACGCCGGTCAGGTCGTCGCGCCGCGCGCGTTCCTCGATGTGCTCGAGCCGGAGGCTGACCTCGCTCAATCCCCGTTGCAGCCGCTTCACGTGGCCGCCGATGAAAACGAACCACGGCACCGTCACCACCAGCACGATGAAGTGCAGCAGATCGAGGCGCAACACGGCGATATCGTGGCCGGTCGCATGGCGCAGCGCGATCACGATCGCGAACGCGACGAGCGAGATCGCGGCGAGCATCGCGAGGTGCCTGTTGCTGTGGCGAAGCATTCCGAACATCAGCGCGACGAAAAAGAACGCCGTGAACGCCACGCGCGTGTCGGGTGCTCGATAGACGACGAACAACATCGTGAATACGGCCGCCAGGAACTGCCATGCCGTGAGGCTCGGATCGGCAACCCGCAGGTTCAGTCCGGACAGGAACAGCAACGAAAAGGCGACGATCAGAACGCCGACGACCGCTGTCGCCTGAACCAGCGTTGTCGTGTCGATGCGGCCCTGCGTGAGGAACAGGCCGAGCACGACGAGGTACAGCAGCGAGAACGCACTGGCGAACAGGAACCTGCGCAAGCGAAGCCGCTGCTTGGACGGATCGCCGACCCGCGTCTTGCCATCGAGGGCGGCATGCACCGCGGCAGCCATGTAACCGCTAGGCGAGCGAATCGGCCAGCGCGCGCAGCGCGTGGCGAGCATCGCCTTCGATCGTTTGTCCGTGCGATACGAGAATCCGCTTGAGTGCATCGATCGCCGCCCAGTTCAGCAGCTGCGTGCGCAGCGCATTCCGGTCCTTGACGAGCACGCGCCTGACGAGGTGCGGAATGCGTGGACCGTTACCCGCGAAGCCCATCACCCGCAACAACGCGCCACCGATTCCGCGGGTGTTGCGAACGTTGCCGACGATGTCGTTCAGCACGAGCGTCACGCCGGATGCCTTTTGCACGACAAGAGCGGCCTCGTGGTCGCGTGTCCCGGCGATACTGACGAATTCGACCGCCGCGTCTCCGAAAGCAGGCGTGGTCGTGTCGACCGAAACCACTTTTTGCACGCGACGACGCGCGCCGGCGGGTGCGACCACCTGCATGTCCGGGAAGCGTGCTTTCCACGCCGGCGCGTCGAGCCGGTGATGGCCGTTCGGCACGATCAGGAATGCCGGACGTCCGAACGCTTCGAGCACGGCCATGTTTTCGTCGTCGAGCGCGATGGCGCTGAACACGACGAGTCGTCCATCGCGCAGGCGGACGATCGTCATCCGGCGGGGGATCCGCGTCAACGGCATCGGCAGATCGGCGACGACGGTCATGATGTCATCGTCGACGGCGGTCAACCGGCCGTGCG
>JAICVH010000194.1 GCA_025935435.1 Burkholderiales bacterium | reverse complement strand
GTACGTTGCGACCCTCGGCGCGGCCGAGCGAGCGAGGCTGATCGATGCCCTACGCGCTGCGTACCTGGATGGTGAGCCGGACGGTGTTCGCTCGTACGCGGCGCTGGCATGGGCCGTCAAGGGTGTTGCCCCTGGGTAACGACTCAACTGACGAGTTGTCATCTGGCATCGCCGATGCCCCCCGCATGAACTAACAATGAGCGAAAGCGACAAAAGGCAAGCCGCGTTTGCTGTACTGGCGGTCGCGCTCACGATCGCATTGGTCGTGTTCCTTTCCCGCGAGCAACCAACCGTGCCGGCCAAGGCAGCCAGTGCAGCGGTGCCTTTGGTGATGCATACATCGGGCGGACGCCTCGAAGTAGCGACCGTCGACAACACCGAGTCGTTCAAGCTCGAAGATGCGCGGGAAATCCTGGGGATTCCCCTCGGAACGACCGTTTCGAGTCTGCAAGTGCAAGTGAAATACCGGTACTACATCGATATGGCAAAAGAGTGGCCGATTGAAATATCGGAGGGCGTCGCCACGGTTCACGCCGGCGAAATAAAGCCACAACTCCCCGTCGCCATCGACACGACGACAATGGAAGTGTTCACGTCGAATGGCTGGGCGCGCTTCAACAAGCACGACAACCTGCAGAAGCTCGAGCGTTCGTTGTCGCCGATGCTTACCGCACGCGCCAATGGATACAAGGCAATGGTCGTCGAAGCATCCCGAAAGAGCGTGACGGACTTCGTGCACACCTGGTTGCTGAACAAGCTTCCGCACGATGGTCCGACCCCCACCATTAGGGTTTTCTTCCCTGGTGAACGAGCAAGTGGCGGCAAGGCGGCGCTCGCCAGCTAGTCGCTCTGCTGCATCAGCCGCGCCACCATCCACGGTCGCTTCGTGAAGGACGAGCAGATGTCACCGAAACAGTCCATGTCGGAAACAACGGCCAAGGCCATCCTCGACGCATTCAATGCCCACGATCTCGATGCGATCATGCAGTTCTTCGCGGACGAGTGCTCGCTCGACATGCCTCGGGGACCCGAGCCATGGGGACAGCGGGTCGTCGGCAAAAACGCCGTACGACAGGCACTGGCGTCGCGCTTCAAGGGATTGCCGGATGTCCGGTATAGCGACGATCGTCACTGGGTGTGTGGAAACATGATTTTTTCCGAGTGGTTGCTCACGGGCACGACGCCGGACGGGACGCCCGTCAAGGTTCGTGGATGCGATCACTTCGAGCTCCGCGGTGGGAAGGTCGTGCGAAAGGACTCGTACTGGAAGATCGTCGACAGGACGCAGTGAGTTGTTGGGTCTCCGCGGCCGTGCAACCGCTACGCGCGCAATGAATGTCGGACATCCCTGCCGTGATCCCCGACGACGTGCTGCAGTTTATCGCCAGGCGCTTTTCGGCGCATGAGCAGGCCGAGGCGCTTGGCCTGCTGCAAAGCGCGATGCTCCATGATGGAACCGCGCCCGGACCGCGGTTGCTACGGTGTGCCGCGGTTGCCAGCGGCGGTTCCATCGATCGCTTGCGGATGGAGGTCGAAACGCTGCAGCGCGATTACCGGGACGTAATCGTGGAGGGTGAATACGCTTCGGCAGGCACGCAACTCGTCAGAATTCGCGATCTCAATGACCCGATTCCCGACGAAGGCTGACGGGTATTTTCTCCGCGCAGCTTCACGCCCGCCAGCCTGCGACCGATCGAAGTATTCGCGGACGCGGATGTCGTCGCGTGACACACGAGCTCGCCGCCGTTTTTCGGCGCCGGTTGGGTGGCAGCCAAGCGACATTCCACCAGCGTGACGCTGCTGAAGCGAGGCTGATCGATGTCAACTGCGGCTGACGTCACGTCGTACGAGCAGCAGATTGACCTCTGGCGGACCTATCTCCGCCGCCGGCAGGCGATCCACGCCAGCGACGTCGTCGAGTTGGAGGATCACTTGCGCGAGCAGATCGCGATCCTCGTCGATGCGGGCCTCGCCGCAGACGAAGCGTTCCTGGTCGCGGTGAAGCGCATAGGCAACCTGGACGCACTCGCGCGGGAGTTCGCACAGGAGCACTCGGAACGTTTATGGAAGCAGCTGGTCGTTGTGCCGCCATCCGGCGACCCGCGCAACCGAATACACCAGGATGCGTTCGTCGCATTCGCTCTGGCCGTAGCGGCGGCGGTGGCGGTGAAGCTGCCGGCGCTGTTCGGGATCCAACTTGGAGAGGACGTACCGTTCTACACCCGCAATGCCGCCTTCTTCGTGCTGCCCTTCGTGACCGGCTATTTCGCCTGGAAGCGTCGGCTCGAAGGGCGCACGCTCGGCTGGCTGGCGGTGGCGTTCGTCGCGGCGGGCGTATTCGCGAATGTGTATCCGTTCACGCCGCATGCCTATACCGAAAAACTGAGCGCACTGCACCTGCCCATTGCACTGTGGCTTGCGGTGGGCATCGCGTACGCCGGCGGTCGCTGGAAACAGGTTGCTGGCCGCATGGACTTCATCCGATTCTCCGGCGAACTGTTGATCTATTACGTGCTAATCGCCCTCGGTGGTGGCGTGCTCGCGGCGTTCATGGCGATGATTTTTCGTGCCATCGGGATCGACGTCGAGCCGGTGTTCGAGTCATGGCTGCTCCCATGCGGAGCAGTCGGCGCCGTCGTCGTCGCCGCGTGGCTGGTGGAGGCCAAGCAAAGCGTCATTGAAAACATGGCGCCCGTGTTGACGCGTCTTTTCACACCGCTGTTTGCGGGGGTGCTCGTCACGTTTTTGGTAATCGTGCTTTGGACCGGGCGTGGAGTCGACATCGAGCGGAACGCGCTCATCGCCTTCGACGTGCTGCTCGTGCTGGTCCTGGGGCTCCTCCTCTATTCCGTTTCCGCTCGGGACCCGCGCGCACCCCCGGGGACCTTCGATGTCGTGCAAGTCATACTGGTCGTCTGCGCGCTACTCGCCGATGCCGTCGCACTGTGCGCAATCGCGGCCCGCATCGGCGAGTTCGGTTTCAGCCCGAACCGCGTAGCCGCCCTGGGCGAAAACGCAATCCTCCTGGTCAACCTGGCATGGTCGGCCGTGCTGTATGTGCGCTTTCTCAAAGGTCAGGCATCGTTCGCGCGCCTCGAACGGTGGCAGACGGATTACGTGCCCGTGTATGCCGTGTGGGCGGCAATCGTCGTGGTTGTTTTTCCGCCCCTCTTCGCTTACAGGTGACTTCGCACCATCCCTTGCGGCTGTTACGCTGTGGTCATGACCAAGCGAACAGCCGCCTGCACCTGCGGCCAGCTGACCGCTGTCGTTGACGGCGATCCCGTCCGCGTTTCCGTGTGTCATTGCCTGGCGTGCCAGCGTCGAACCGGCAGCGTCTTTGGCGCCCAAGCGCGCTTCCCCAGGGAAAGCGTGACCACGACCGGCATGTCGACGACGTACGTTCGCGCTGCGGATTCCGGGAATCAGGTGACATTTCACTTCTGCCCGCAATGCGGCTCGACCGTGTACTACTTCCTCCAAGGTCAGGAACAAATATTTGCCATCCCGGTTGGCGCGTTTGCTGATCCCGACTTTCCACCGCCCGCCCGGTCGGTATACGAGCGACGAATGCACGCCTGGGTGCAAATGCCGCCCGATGGCGAGCACATCGCATGATTCACGAATTGTCGGGTCGCCTGCGTCATGATGCACGTCATGGGTCGTATCCGTTGCCCCGGGAGTTCAGTGCGGCCGATCGTGCACGATTGGTCCACTGACGGAGGACTCGAATGCCGCTGTCGGGATCAGCCGCGATGCTTCTCTCGTTCGATGTCGTACCGCAAGTGATTGCCGAGCACGACGACTGGCATACGCACGAACATCTCCCTGAAAGGCTTGCGATCCCCGGTTTTTTTCGTGGGACGCGCTGGGTAGCAGTGAATGGCGAACCGCGCTACTTCGTGATGTACGAAGTCGAGCAGCTCGGCGTGCTGACGTCGCGGCCATACCTCGAGCGCTTGAACAATCCGAGCGCCTGGACCGCGAAGCTGATGCCGCACTACAGGGGCATGACGAGAAGCTTTTGTCTGGTGGTCGGGAGCTTCGGTCTGGGCATGGGCGGTGTCGGTCTGGTCGTACGCTTGGCGTCTTCGCCCGCGAGTGGTTCACCGGCGCGCGACTGGCTTCAGGAACAGCTCTCGTCACTTCCGGGTCAAGGTGGCGTCGGCAGCGTCCATTGGTTCGAAGCCGCCGCGACGCCGGAGATGACAGCGGAGCAGCGTATTCGCGGCGCCGACGCGACCGTCAACTGCACATTGCTGATCACGGGATACAGCGTCGAAGTCTTCCAGCATATGCACGCTTCGAACCTGATGAGCGCGGAACTCGAACGACGAGGCGTTTCAAGCGTGTGCTCCGGGGTGTATCGACTGGATTACTCGCTCACGCATCGCGAGCTCAACGCGTAACGCAAAGCCCGGCAAGCGCAGGCACCGTGGGTACTCGTCCAATGCAGTCATATCGCGGAAGCTGCCACTGCGGCGCGGTCACATTCCAGATCGAGACCGATTTTCCGGAACTCACGACGTGCGACTGCTCCATTTGTCGTCGCAAGAATGCGCTGATGGTGCGCGTGCACGAGAGCCGCTTCCAACTGCTGTCCGGTCAGGACGCGCTCGCTGAATACCGTTTTCACACGATGACCGCGCGCCATTTTTTCTGCAGGACATGCGGCATTTATCCGTTTCATCGCAAACGGATTACGCCGGACTATTTCGGCGTCAACGTTTACTGCCTCGAACGTTTCGATCCGTCGGGCATCCCGGTACGCGCCACCGTCGGCGCCGGGATGGAATGATGAAGCGCAGTTTTGTCGCATTGCGTTTCGCGAATGACTGAACCCATCGATCCGCTTCCGCGCGATGTGCTCGACGCCATTCAGCGCGGCGATCGCGTGGAGGCCATCAAGCTGGTCCGTGAGCGGACCGGGCTTGGCTTGAAGGAGGCCAAGGACCGCATCGAGCGCGAGCGTAAGGGCAACGGGGCGGTGAGCGGTCGGGCATGGTCGACTGTGCTGCCGCCAGCCGCATCGGCCGCCTTGCAGCGCGGCGACAAGATTGAAGCGATTCGTATTCTGCGAGAGGAGACCGGCGTCGAGCTCAAGGACGCCAAGCAGGCGATCGACGCCATCGCTCTACGAACGCAGACCGAGAGACCGGTGCTGGCTCCCGGCGAAGTTCCCCGCTCGCGGTCGCTTTCACTCTGGCTCATCGCACTGGCTATCGTCGTTGGCATCGTGACCTACCTGGCATTCCCTCGAACGTAACTCGGTGCGGGCAATTCGGTGACCCGGTTGACCGGGCGGATGCGGCAGCCGCAGAATCGAACGATGAAACACACGATCAACGCGCTCGCGCGCGTGGCAACGCCACTCGCCCTTTGCTTCACCCTCGTCCCCGCGGCCGCTCAATTGCCACGTGCGCAGGCCGAGAAAGAACTGGCGCGCAAGGTACCGGCTGGCAGCGTGCAGGCCTGCTCGCTCATCACGCGGGCCGACGTGAAGAACGCAACCG
>JAICVH010000113.1 GCA_025935435.1 Burkholderiales bacterium | reverse complement strand
GGTGCGCTACACGGCATTTCTGGTGCCCGGCCTCGTCATGATGTCGGTGCTGCAGAATTCATTTGCGAATGCGTCGTCATCGCTGATCCAGTCGAAAATCACCGGCAACCTGATCTTCGTGCTGCTGCCGCCGCTGTCACCGCTCGACCTGTATGGCGCCTATGTCGTGGGCGCCATGGTGCGCGGGCTCGTCGTCGGGCTCGGCGTATTCATTGTCACGGTGCTGTTGTCCGCGGAGCCGTTGCACATGGCGCATCCGTGGTGGGCGCTGGTCTTCGCGGTGCTCGGCAGCGGCATCCTCGGCACGCTTGGCGTCATCGCCGGGATCTGGGCCGACAAGTTCGATGCGCTTGCGGCCTTCCAGAACTTTCTGATCATGCCGCTCACGTTCCTGTCCGGCGTGTTCTACTCGATCCATTCGCTGCCGCCGTTCTGGCAGACGCTGTCGCATTTCAATCCGTTCTTTTATATGATCGACGGCTTCCGCTATGGCTTCTTCGGGCTGTCGGACGTCGACCCCGTTCGCAGCCTTGCGCTCGTCGCCTCGGCGGCGGTCGTCCTTGCCGCACTCGCGTTGCTGATCCTCGCGCGCGGGTGGAAACTGCGGCATTAGCCGCGCGTCGTTCACCCCGGTCCCATGGTCACCGCGGATTCCATCAAGGCTTCGATCGAATCGGGCATTGCCTGCGATGTCGTCGAGGTTGCAGGCGACGGGCAGCACTTCGAGGCCTTGATCGTTTCGTCCGCGTTTCGCGGGCTTTCGCGGCTTGCACGCCATCGCCTCGTGTACGCCGCGCTGGGCGATCGGATGCGCGCAGAAATCCACGCGCTGTCGATGCAGACGCAAACGCCCGAGGAGCATCGTGGATAAGCTCGTTATCCACGGCGGCGTCCCGCTCGAGGGTCGCGTGCGCGTGTCCGGCGCAAAGAACGCCGCGCTGCCGATCCTCTGCGCAGCGCTGCTGACGCGCGAGCGGGTGACGCTCACCAACGTTCCGCGATTGAACGACGTGCGAACGATGCAGTCGCTGCTGTCGCAGATGGGCGTGCGCGTGCACGCAACGGATGCAGGCACCGTAACGCTCGACGCGTCCAATGTCGATTGGCCGCTCGCGCCGTACGAACTCGTGAAGACGATGCGCGCGTCGATTCTGGCACTCGGGCCGCTGCTCGCCCGCACCGGCGAGGCTCGGGTGTCGCTGCCGGGGGGCTGCGCGATCGGACTGCGGCCCGTCGACCAGCACGTCAAGGGCCTGCAGGCGATGGGCGCGGACATCGATCTCACGCACGGCTACATCAACGCGCGCGCGTCGCGGCTCAAGGGCACGCGCTTCGCATTCGACGTCGTCACGGTGACCGGCACCGAGAATCTGATGATGGCCGCCGCACTTGCCGATGGAACGACGACGCTCGCGAACGCGGCGCGTGAGCCCGAGGTCGTCGACCTCGCAGGCTGCCTGATCGCAATGGGTGCGAAGATCGATGGCGCCGGCACCGGTTGCATCGTCGTCGAAGGCGTGCCCGAACTGCACGGCGCGACGCACGCCGTCATGCCCGATCGGATCGAAACCGGCACTTTCGTCGCGGCGGCCGCCGCGACGCACGGCGACGTCGTCATCGACGGGGCAGAGCCCGGTTCGCTGATGACGGTGATCGACAAGCTGCGCGAAGCGGGCGCGGACATCAACGTCGCCGACCGCTCGATCCACGTTCGCGGCAACGGCGCGCTTCGCGCGGCGAACGTGCGCACCGCTCCCTACCCGGCGTTCCCGACCGACATGCAGGCGCAATTCATGGCGCTCGCTACGCGCGCCCACGGCGCATCCGTCATCACCGAGACGATCTTCGAGAACCGGATGATGCACGTGCAGGAATTGCTGCGGCTCGGCGCCGACATCGAGGTCGAGGGCAGCACGGCCGTCGTCAAAGGCGTCGACCGCCTGACCGGCGCGAACGTCATGGCGACCGACCTGCGCGCGTCTGCTTGCCTCGTCATCGCCGGATTGGTCGCGGACGGCGAAACGACGATCGATCGCATCTACCATCTCGACCGGGGCTACGAGCGCATCGAAGACAAGCTTTCCGCACTCGGCGCCCGCATCGAGCGCGTGCGATGACGCTGCTCGATCTCGACGCCGACGCACTGCGCGACGCGCCGCTCGGCCATCCGGTGCGCCAACCGGATCGCTATGCGCCCGACGTGTTGTTTGCCGTGCCACGGGCGCCGCAGCGCGCGGCCCTCGGAATCAGCGCGCCGCTGCCCTTCACCGGCGTCGACGTGTGGACGGCGTACGAACTGACGTGGCTCGATGCGATCGGCAAGCCGCAGGTCGCATTGGCGACGATCGAGTTTCCGATCGATTCGCCGTCGCTGATCGAGTCCAAGTCGATGAAGCTTTATCTGGCGTCGTTCGCGCAGTCGCGTCGCAGCGGCCTGACGGAGGTGGCCGGCGCGATCGAACACGATCTGACACGACTCGCCGGCGCCCGTGTCGGCGTTACGCTGCGCGGTCCGGCGGCGTTCGGTGGCCAGGCGATCCGCGAACTGCCGGGTGAAAGCCTCGACGATCTCGCCGTCGCTTGCGATGCGTACGAAGTAACGCCTGCGTTCCTTGCCGCGAGCGGCGGCGTTGCCGAGGAGACGCTGACGACGCGGCTGTTTCGCTCGGTATGCCCGGTGACTGCGCAACCGGACATCGCGTCGATCCAGCTCACCTACCGCGGTCCCCGCATCGAGCGCGAAGGTTTGCTGCGCTATCTCGTGTCGTACCGTTGCCACGCCGGCTTCCACGAGCACTGCGTCGAACGCATTTTCGTCGACCTGCTGGCGCGCTGCCGCTGCGAGAAGTTGACGGTGCTGGCGCGCTTCACGCGTCGCGGCGGCCTCGACATCAATCCGTTCCGGACGAACGCCGGCGTCGCCAATCCCGACAACGTGCGCACGGCGCGGCAATAGCCCGCGAACGATGCCTTCAGGCGATCACACCGCCGTGACCGCCATTCGCGGCGCGATGTTGACGTTCACCGGCGATCCATTCGCGCAGCCGGTTCGCGACGTCCGTCGGTACGAAAGCGATGCGATCGTACTGATGGCGGACGGGCGGATCGTCGATTGCGGCCCGGCCGCGGACGTCGCGGCACGCGTGCCCGCCGGCACGCCCGTCACGCATTACCCGAATGCGCTGATCAGCGCGGGTTTCATCGACGCCCATGTCCACTACCCGCAGCTGCCGGTAATCGGGGCAGGCGGGAAGCCGCTGCTCGAATGGTTGACGGCATACACGTTTCCGGCGGAAGCGCGCTTTGGCGACATCGACTACGCGCGACCGATTGCAGCGCGTTACGTGGCGGAGAACCTTCGTAACGGCATCACGACAGCGGCGGTGTTCGGCACCGTCCACCGCGCATCGGTCGATGCATTGTTCGAGGAAGCCGAGCGCCACGATCTACGCATCATTTGCGGGAAGGTGCTGATGGATCGCCATGCACCGGCGGAGTTGCTCGATACCGCCGAACGTGGTTACGACGAAGGCAAGTCGCTGATCGAGCGCTGGCATGGCCGCGGCCGCCTTTCGTATGCGATCACGCCGCGGTTCGCCGCGACCTCGACGCC
Organism: Burkholderiales bacterium; assembly: GCA_025935435.1. Classification (GTDB taxonomy): domain Bacteria; phylum Pseudomonadota; class Gammaproteobacteria; order Burkholderiales; family Casimicrobiaceae; genus VBCG01. Next base: position 3,737 of record JAICVH010000113.1, on the reverse strand, counting down.
GGAGCAGCTCGAACTGGCCGGAACGCTGTGGCGTGAAACGCCGGGCGCGTATCTGCAATCGCACGTTGCGGAGAACGCGGACGAGGTCAGCTGGATCGCATCGCTGTATCCGAGTCACGCGCGGTATCTCGACGTGTATGCGCATCATGGGTTGCTCGGGCGGCGCGCCGTCTATGCGCATGGCATTCATCTCGACGACGCGGACTTCGAATCGCTGCACGTCTCGGGCACCGCACTCGCGCATTGTCCGACGTCCAACAATTTCCTCGGCAGCGGTCTGTTCTCGCTGCATCGCGCGCGTTCCGAGCAACGCCCGGTACGCGTCGGACTCGGTACCGATCTCGGCGGCGGCACCAGCTTCTCGATGCTGCGGACGATGCAGGCGGCGAGCGAGGTTGCACACCTCGGTGGACATCCGCTGTCTCCGTCGCGCGCATGGTGGCTCGCGACGCGCGGCGGCGCCGAGGCGCTGGACGTCGACGACCGTGTCGGTACGCTCGCGCCGGGTTACGAGGCCGACGTCGTCGTGCTCGACCTCGCCTCCACCCCGTTGATCGAATTCCGGATGCGCTATGCCGCTGATATCGACGATGTGCTCGCCGTTCAGTTCGCGCTCGGAGACGATCGTGCCGTCCGGGCAACGTACGTGGCGGGCGGCCTCGCATGGGATCGCGACGCGACGCCGCGCATGTAGGCCGTGCGCGGACAACCGCTTCGGGAAATCGGCCGGAACCCGTCGTTTTTGCGCCTGCCTGACTCTGTGGGGTATATCCACGGAGGCAGGTCATGAATCACTTTGCTGCAAAGACGGCGTTTGCCGCACTCGTCGCGGGCGGATTGCTCGCCGGCTGCGCCACCACCGTCGACATGGGCGGTCCGCTCGGACACTACCGTTACAACTACGATTCGCGACTGGTGTCCGAAACCGTGACGGTGCCTGAACGCACGGTCACCTACCGCGCGCCGGAAGTCCGCTACACGACGCCGTCGTCCGTGACGGCGACGACGACGTACAGCGCGCCGGTGACGACGTATACCGCGCCGGCCACGACGACGTACAGCGCGCCGGTGACGACGTACAACGCACCGGTGACGACGTGGCGCGAATCGCGCGTGATCTACCCGGATCCGGTGGTCACGTATTACGAGCCGCGCGTCGTGCTGGAAATGCATCCTTCGCCGTCCCTCGAATACAAGGACCACGGCCAATAGCCGGTTGACGCGGTGCTCGCGCCGCGCGGTGTAACCGAACAATTACGAGGCGTCCGGTAGAATCGTTGGGCTCCAACCCCGCGGTTCTACTCGGTGCCCACGCTCACCATCGCCCTTCCCAAAGGGCGTCTCCTCGACGAATCGCTTCCCCTCCTTGCGCGCGCAGGCGTCGAATGCGCGGAGGACCCGCGGGCGTCCCGGAAGCTGTTCGTTGCAACGTCGCGACCCGGCGTCTCCACGGTCATACTGCGAGCCGCCGACGTTCCAACCTACGTGCAATACGGCGCTGCCGACCTCGGCATCGCAGGCAGGGACGTGCTGCTCGAGCATGGACTCGAAGGCCTTTATCAGCCGCTCGACCTCGGCATCGGGCGTTGTCGGCTGGTCGTGGCAACCCGGCGCGACTACGACTGGGCGCGATGCGTGCAACGAGGCGGCCGCATTCGCGTCGCCACCAAGTACGTGCGCACTGCGCGCGAGCATTTTGCTGCGAAGGGCATGCACGTCGATCTGATCCGCTTGTACGGATCAATGGAGCTCGCACCGCTGGCGGGGCTCGCTGACGCGATCGTCGATCTCGTTTCGACCGGGCGGACGTTGCAGGCGAACGACCTCATTGCCGTGGAGGAAATCCTGCCGATCAGCGCGCGGCTCATCGTGAATCCGGGCGCGCTCAAGCTCAAACGCGACGTCGTCAAGCCGTTGCTGGACGCGCTTGCCGCCGCCGCCGTCGCGCCGCTGCAGGCGGCATGAACGCCGCGGCCCCCGTTCTTTCGATACGCAGGCTCGACTCGCAGGCGGCAGACTTCGCCGCCGCGCTGGACGCGCTGAGCCGTTTCGAAGCAGCGCAGGATCCTGCGATCGACGCGACCGTCGCGACGATCATCGCCGACGTGCGCACACGCGGTGACGCCGCGGTACTCGAATACACCGAGCGTTTCGACGGCATTCGGGCGTCGCGCGTAGCCGACCTCGCCATCGGCAGCGACACGATGCGTGCCGCGTATGACGCATTGCCGTCTCCCGAACGCGGCGCCCTTGAAACTGCCGCTGCGCGCATCCGTGCATTTCACGAGCGGCAGAAGCATTCGGGGTTCGAAATGGCGAGCGACGACGGCACGCGGCTCGGTCAACGCATCACGCCGATCGATCGCGTCGGCCTGTATGTCCCGGGAGGCAAGGCAGCCTATCCGTCGTCGGTGTTGATGAATGCGATCCCGGCGCAGGTTGCAGGCGTCGGCGACATCGTGATCGTCGTACCGACACCCGGCGGATCGCGGAACCCGCTGGTCCTTGCCGCGGCACACGTCGCCGGCGTCACGCGCGCGTTCACGATCGGCGGCGCTCAGGCAATCGCGGCACTTGCCTATGGAACGGCGAGCATTCAGGCGGTCGACAAGATCTGCGGGCCGGGAAACGCGTATGTCGCTGCGGCGAAGCGCCGTGTGTTCGGTGCAGTCGGCATCGACATGGTCGCCGGTGCGTCGGAAATCGTCATCATCGCGGATTCGACGGCGAATCCTGACTGGATTGCGATCGATCTCTTTTCCCAGGCCGAGCACGACGAACTCGCGCAAGCTGTCCTGTTGAGTCCCGATGCCGATCTGATCGAGCGCGTTGCAGCGAGCGCCGAGCGCTTGCTCGCCGAAATGCCTCGTGCATCGATCATCGCGGCGTCGCTCGCCGGACGTGGCGCGCTGGTTCGCACGCGCGATTTGCACGAGGCATGCGACATCGCCAACCGCATGGCGCCCGAACACCTCGAGCTCGCCGTGCAGGACGCGGACGCGCTGTTGCCGAAGCTGCGGCATGCCGGTGCGATCTTCGTCGGCCATTACGCAAGCGAGGCGCTGGGCGATTACTGTGCCGGGCCCAATCACGTGCTGCCGACGGGCCGCACGGCGCGCTTTGCGTCACCGCTCGGTGTCTACGATTTCCAGAAGCGGACGAGCGTGTTGCGGATCACGCGCGCGACCGCACACGCGCTAGCCCCGGTTGCGGCCGTGCTGGCCACCGGCGAAGGACTGGCGGCACACGCGCGCTCGGCGCTCGCGCGGCTGGACGACGAGCGCTAGACGCAATGAAGGGTTCGCGACCCGACGTCGTCAATGCCGATGTACGCCGCGCGTACATCGCCGCGACCGTGCGGCCGGAGGTTCGCGCGTTGGCGCGCTACGCCGTTCCCAATGCGCAGGGGTTCGTGAAGCTCGATGCGATGGAGAACCCGTATGAGCTTCCGCAGCAAATTCGCGACGCGCTCGGCGCAACGCTCGCGCGCGTGCCGATCAACCGGTATCCCGACGGCGGCGCCGCTGCATTGAAGGATGCGCTGAAGGAGAGCCTCGCGCTGCGTGACGATTCGCAGGTGATCGTGGGCAACGGCTCCGACGAACTGATCCAGCTGATTACGGCCGCAGTCGCCGCACCGGGCGCCGTCGTGCTGGCACCGCAACCGTCGTTCGTCATGTACGAGCGCAATGCCATCATCTGCCAGGCGCGGTTCGTCGGCGTGCCGCTGACCGCTG
>JAICVH010000725.1 GCA_025935435.1 Burkholderiales bacterium | reverse complement strand
TGCGCAGTACGAGATTAGTCGGAGTGCTTGGCCTCCGGGGCAACTTGGGGCCGCCGGTCAGAGAACCGATCCAGCCTCGCATCGGCTTGGACGCAAGGTCGCCTCGGTCGTGCGGATGCCAGCATCCACCGCTGCGCCGCGCGACGCGCGAAACGCACCCTCAAGGACGCGCCGCCGATCGGACGCGACGTGGCACAACGCGTCGTTCATTGATCCGATCAACGCGTTGCACTGTTCGATTTGCGTGGGAGTTCGTCGCCGGCGCTTTCGCCTGCAGGGACGTTTCGTTTGCGCGTCTGCGCCGGCGGCTTCGAAGTTGGTCGTTAGCGGTCGTCGCCGGCGCTTGCAGCGCGGCCCTTGCGGCGGCCACGCGACTCGCCGCTTGCGGCGCGTTGCTGTCCGTTCGACCGACGCGCACGCCCGCCGGATTGCGTCAACTGTTCCTTGCGATCCGCGAGCTTGCGACCGACCGCCTCGGTGTCCATCGCCGACGACTTGATCTTCGGAAAGAGCTCGCTCTCTTCTTCCTTCACATGGTGCTTGACGTATTCGCTCAGCACCTTCACGCCCGCGTCGTACAGCGGATCATCGGTCGGCGCAGCTTCCAGGCGCTCGATCAGGTCCTTGAGCGTCTGATGTTCGACGGCGGCCTCGTCCAGCAAATCCTTGCCTTCTTCGGCGTCGAGCGCACGGCGAGCTGACGGATAGAAAATCTCTTCCTCGATCTGCGCATGCACAGTGAGCGCGTCACAAATCTGCGCGACGAGCGCTTCCTTCTCGCTGTCCTCGCTCGTTTCCTTGATCTCCTCGAACTGCTTGAACATGCCGTCCACCTCGTCGTGGTCGCGCTTCAAAAGCTGGAGCGCGTCGACGTTCGTGTTCTCGTTGCTCGTCATCCCGAACATATCGTCCTCTCGCGTGTCGTTACAGGTACCCCGCACGATCGTACCTTTGGCATGCCGTTGCTCCTGTCCGCGGCGTGCTGCAATCGCTGTAGGAAACGGACGACGCCTTCACAATACGAAGCAAGACAGCGTGGCCGACTCGAAGATCGCCATCTATGGCGCCATCGGAGCAAACGTCGCGATCGCCGGCACCAAGTTCCTCGTCGCGGGGATCACCGGCAGCTCCGCGATGCTGTCCGAGGGCATTCACTCGGCCGTCGACACCGGCAATGGCGTGCTGTTGCTGATCGGCACGCGGCTCAGCGAACGCGCACCCACGCCCGAGCATCCGTTTGGCCACGGCAAGGAGTTGTTCTTCTGGAGCCTGATCGTCGCCGTCCTGATCTTCGGACTGGGCGGTGGTCTGTCGATCTTCGAGGGTATCCAGCACATCGTCGACCCGGCGCCCATTCGCGACGCGACGTGGAATTACGTCGTACTGGCTGCGGCCGCCGTGTTCGAAGGGACGAGTTTCACGATCGCGCTGCGTGTGTTTCTGCGCGAAAAGGGCGCGCGGCCGTTTTGGAGCGCGCTCCGCGCGAGCAAGGACCCGACGACGTACACGGTGATCGCGGAGGACGCCGCCGCGCTCGCGGGGCTCCTCGTGGCAGCGATTGGCATCTACATCAGCCACCAATACCAGATGCCCGCCGCCGATGGTGCCGCATCGCTCGTCATCGGTGCCATCCTCGCCGGTGTCGCCGTCCTGCTGGTGCACGAGGCGCGCGGGCTGCTCGTTGGCG
>JAICVH010000551.1 GCA_025935435.1 Burkholderiales bacterium | reverse complement strand
GTTGCAGCGCAGGTGACGTTGCGGCCGGCCGCGCGCGCTGCTCCATCCGTCGCACGACTTCGCCGGCAAGCGCGAGATACGCGAGTGCGCCCTTCGACTTGATCTCGAGCGTGAGTGCAGGCACGCCGTGGGATGGCGCCTCGGCGAGGCGCACGTTGCGCGGAATCACCGTCCGGTACAGGCGATCGCCAAAGTGGCGTTCGAGCTCGGCGGCGACATTCAGTGCAAGCGTGTTGCGCGGGTCGTACATCGTACGCAACAACCCTTCGATCTCGAGCGCAGGATTGAGATGCGCGCGTACCTTCTTCACCGTCTGCACGAGATCGGACAGCCCTTCGAGCGCGTAATACTCGCACTGCATCGGTATCAGCACCGAGTCGGCAGCGCACAGTCCGTTCAGCGTCAGCAGCGACAGCGACGGCGGGCAATCGAGAAAGATGAAGTCGTAATCGCTTGCAATCGTATCGAGCGCCGCACGCATCTGACGCAGCGCTTCGGCCAGTGCGTCCTTCAGTCGTGTCTCGCGTTCCGGGAGATCGACGAGCTCGATCTCTGCTCCCGCGAGCTCGCGGTTCGCCGGGACCAGATCGAAGCCGCAGGTTTCCGAATGCACGCGTGCTTCCGCGATTTCGACTTCGCCGAGCAGCACGTGATACACGGTCCGCTTCATCGCACGTTTGTCGATGCCCGAACCGGTGGTTGCATTGCCTTGCGGATCCAGGTCGATGACGAGCACGCGACGCTTCATCGCAACAAGGCTCGCAGCAAGGTTGACAGTGGTCGTCGTCTTGCCGACGCCACCCTTCTGATTGGCGACCGCGATGACGCGCGTCATGAATTTGCCGCGTGAACAGTGACGGTCATGCGTGTGCCTTCCGCGCGATGCGCATGATGACGAGATGACGTTTCGCGTCGAGACCCGGAACATCGAGCGCCGGCGTCGCCGTTACCTGCACATCCGAAGGCAGCTCGGCGATTTCATCGCTTGGGAACGCGCCCTTCATCGCGACCAGTACGCCGTCTCGCGCGACATGCCGACCGGCGAGCATGGCGAATGAACGAAGATCGGAGAACGCGCGCGAAATCACGACATCGAACGGTTTGTCGCTTTGCATGTCTTCGACGCGCGAAGCGATCGCGCGTACGTTCGCCAATCCCAGCTCGATCGCCGCCTGCGTCAGGAACGCGACCTTCTTGCGGTTTGAATCGACCAGCGTGATCTGCCACGCCGGTCGCACGATCGCGAGCGGAATGCCGGGGATACCGCCACCGGAACCGACGTCGAGCACTTGCAACGAAGGCGCGTCCGGCAGGAAGGGCAGCACGGCAAGTGCATCGCGCACGTGATGCGATTCCATTTGCACGCGATCGCGGATGGCCGTCAGGTTGTACACGCGATTCCACTTCGCGAGGACATCGAGGTAACGCGAAAGCGCGTCGCGCGCGGCGGCAGACAATCCTGCTTCGTCGGTGTGCGGCGGACGCATCGATGACGCGTCTGGGGCACGCGCGCGCAAATTCATGCGGAGTGCGCTTCGCGTGCGCCTTCGCTGGAAACGAGCCGGCGCTTCAGGTGCACGAGCAACAACGAAACGGCTGCGGGCGTAATGCCTGACAGCCGCGCCGCCTGCCCAACCGTCTCGGGCCGCGCGGCCATCAGTTTTTGCTGAACCTCGACCGAGAGACCGCGCACGCTCGCGTAATCGAGATCGCGCGGGAGCGGCAGGGCCCCTTGGTCGCGCTGGTGTTCGATCTCGGTTTGTTGCCGCTCGATGTAACCCTCGTACTTGATCGCGGTTTCGACCTGCTCGGCAACGAGCTCGTCTTCGACCGGCCGGCCGCTGCCCTCGAGCGCATGCAGCGCCCGATAGGTAACGCCAGGCCGACGCAGGAGGTCTGCGAGAGTCCGCTCGCGTTCGAGTGGCTGTCCGAGCACGCGCAAGGCGGCGTCCCGGTCGACGACTTTGGGGTTCACGTACGTCGATTTCAGCCGCTCGCGTTCACGCGCGATCGCGTCGCGCTTGCGACAAAAGGCGTCCCAGCGAACGTCGTCGACGACGCCCAGGCGACGGCCCTGCTCGGTCAGGCGCAGATCAGCGTTGTCCTCGCGCAGTTGCAGACGGTATTCGGCGCGCGATGTAAACATGCGATAAGGTTCTGATACACCTCGTGTAATTAGATCGTCGACCAGGACGCCGACGTACGCTTCGTCACGCGCTGGACACCAGCCGTCATCGCCAGCCACGTAGCGGGCGGCGTTGATACCGGCGAGGATGCCCTGCGCTGCGGCTTCCTCGTAGCCGGTCGTGCCGTTGATCTGGCCGGCGAAGAACAGGCCGGCGATAGCCTTCGTCTCGAGCGTCGAGCGAAGCGCCTGCGGGTCGAAATAGTCATATTCGATCGAGTACCCGGGACGAAGGATATGTGCATCCTTGCAACCGGGGAGCGAACGGACGAGCGCCAGTTGAACGTCGAACGGCAGCGACGTCGAGATTCCGTTCGGATAAATCTCCGTCGTCTCAAGCCCTTCGGGTTCGAGGAAGTTCTTATGACTGGCGCGCGTCGCAAAACGCACGACTTTGTCCTCGATCGAGGGGCAGTTGCGGGGT
>JAICVH010000018.1 GCA_025935435.1 Burkholderiales bacterium | reverse complement strand
TTCATCGAATTGGCGCTCGCCCGTCACGCCGAAGTCAACCTCGTTCTGCCGTTCGATCGGGACGATTTCATCCGCACGAGCGTCGCCGTTGCGGGCGAAGCATGGATTCAACGCTTCGACGCGGCGCTCCGCGGCGCAACCCGCATCATCATGGCGACCGAGGAGGCGTATCTCGGTGACGACGTGTTGTTCGAACATGCGGCCGTGCTCGTCGAAGGTCTGTCGCTGTTGCGTGCCGAACAGTTGCAGACATCGCCTAAACTGCTCTGCGTGCTCGATCCGGCGACGACATCGCTGATCGGCGGAACCGGTGCGACGGTCGCGCGGTGGACGCGCAACATCGGTCCCCCGACGATTATCGATCTGCGCGTGCTGCGCACGAACGCATCGAGCGACGGCGCTGGGCGGTTCGACGTCGCCGAACCGGCTTTGCTTCCGGCGGAGGCTCGGCAAGAAAGCGATGCACGGGCCGCGGAGGAATTCGGATCGCCGAGACTGCGTACGTCGTCGCGGGCGCCGCATCTCGCGCCCGCTGCGCCGCCGCCACCCGTACAGTTGCCGCGGACGCTCAAAACGATGCTTTTCGCAGACGTTGCCGGATACAGCCGCCTGCACGACGCGTTCACGCCGCTGTTCCAGCAGCGCTTCCTCGAGATCGGTGCGAACCTGATCGACGACGCGGCGTCCAAGCCGCTCGAAGCCAAGACATGGGGCGACGCCGTGTATGCGGTGTTCGAGTCGCCACGCGAGGGTGCCGACTTCGCTTTGCGTTTCCTCGAGCGCATGCTCGCGGTCGACTGGACAGCCGCCGGGCTGTCCGATACGTCACAGGTTCGTATCGCATTGCACGCCGGCCCGGTGTTTCGCATTCACGACCCGATCATGCGCGCGGATGGTCACTTCGGCTCGGCCGTCACGCGTGCGGCGCGCATAGAACCCGTCACGCCGCCCGGCATGGTTTACGCGAGCGAAGCGTTTGCCGCCGCCCTTGCGTCGACCGGCGAGCGTAACTTTCGCACCGAATACGTCGGTACGCTGGCACTCGCAAAAGGCTACGGCGACTCTCGCATCTATCGGCTCGACCGATGCCATTGACGCCGGGACGCACGTTTCGCGCGCTCCGGCATCGCAATTTCCGGTTGTTCTTCACCGGGCAGGGCCTGTCCTTGATCGGTACCTGGCTGCAGCAGGTTGCCATGGGGTGGCTCGTGTACCGCTTGACCGGTTCCGCGTGGCTGCTCGGTGTCGTTGCGTTCTGCGCGAACGTCGGCATTCTGTTGTTCGGCAATCTCGCCGGCGTCGTCGCAGATCGCATCGACCGCCGGCGCGGCTTGCTCGTCACCCAGTCGCTGATGCTTGTGCAGGCGGTCGTGCTCGCATTACTGGTCGCGCTTGGTTGGATCCAGACGTGGCATCTGATCGTGCTGTCCCTGTGGCTTGGCACCTGTACGGCGTTCGACCTGCCGCTGCGCCAGTCGATGTACGTGCATTTCATCGCCGATCGAGGCGACCTCGCCAATGCAATCGCGCTGAATTCGATGCTCGTCAACACGGCGCGCGTGGTCGGGCCCGCCGTCGCGGGAATGTTGCTCGCATTGACGAGCGAAGCGGTGTGCTTCGCATTGAATGCGATGTCGTTCCTGGCGGTCATCGTGGCGATCCTGAAGATGCACTGGCCGACCGATCTTCGACCGGGCGTTGCGACGGGCTGGTGGGCAAGCTGGCTCGAAGGGGCGCGCTATGTGCATGGCCTGAAGCCGGTACGCGCGCTGCTGGTGCTCGTCGCAGCGCTCTCGTGGACGATCTCACCGTATACATCGCTGATGCCGGTGTACGCGAAGGACATCTTCGGTGGCGGGCCGCACACGCTCGGCTACCTGCTGTCGGCAGCGGGGTTCGGTGCATTGATGTCGACCGCATACCTCGCGAGTCGGGCGACCGTGCGCGGTCTCGGGCGCATCATTCTTTACGCGGCGGCGACGAGCGGGTTCGCGCTGACGGCGTTTTCGTACATGCGCCTCTATCCGCTTGCCCTTGTGCTCATGGTGTTCGTCGGCGGCGGGACGATCCTCGCCGCAGCGTCGGCGAATACGATCCTGCAGACAATCGTCGACGATCGTTTGCGTGGCCGCGTTGCGTCGTTCTACACGCTCGCGTTTCTCGGCGTCGCGCCGCTCGGCAACCTAGCGGCCGGTGCACTCGCCGGCGCGTTCGGCGCCAAATTCACGTTCGCGTTGAACGGGATCGTCGCGATGCTTGCAGCCGCGTGGTTCCGGCAGCGGCTACCCATGGTTCGCGACGTACTGCGGCCGATTTACGAGGAGCTTGGCGTACCCAGGCGGGCGCGCAAAGCGCAGCGTTAATCCGCCAGCCCCATCTTTCGCAGGAACGCTCGCCAGCGCGGGTCGGCATGGAGCGAGCGCAATAACCGCTCGCACTTCATCTCCGTGAGCCCCGGGTCGCGTTGTGCCTGGGCTCGCTCGAGCCATTGAAATGCGAGCTCGACCTCATCGCGTGCGCCGTAGACCTGCGCGATCTGATACGCCGCTTCATCCTGGTATCGCGCGATCAGCGACTCGAGCGCAGCGTCGCATTCGGCGCGTTGATCGAGCGCGTGATGAACGATCGCGCTCGCATACAGACGCGCCCATTCTTCGCGGTCCTGCATCGCCTCGGCGAGCGCCTCTTCGCCGCGGCCTTGGGCCAGCAGCGCTAGCGAAAGCAGCGCATGCGCATTAGTGCGTTGGGGACTCAGTTCTACGGCGGTGCGATACGCCGCTTCCGCTTCAGCGGACCGACCGCTGGCGTGCAGAGCGCTCCCGAGGTTCAGGTAGATGCCCGTCCGCAACGGGTCCAGCTCCAGCGCGCTGCGAAATAATCGAATGGCCTCGTCGAGCCTGCCTTCGTTCATGGCAAGCGTTCCGGAGACGTTGACGACGAGCGCGTTTCCCGGCGCCAGCTCGAGCGCGCGACGATAGGACGCCGCAGCGCCGCGCCAATCCCAATCGGCGCTGAGCTGAATCCATCCCTTTTGGGCGTGGCCCTCGGCGAGATCGGGCTGCAGTGCCAACGCCTGCGTCACCGCTTCCCGCGCGCGTACGTAGCCTTCGCCAAAGGGAGCCCAGCCCGCTCCCGCTTCGGTCGCAAATTGAGTGCCGAGCTCGCACCATGCCAGGGCGAATTCCGGATCGAGCTCCAGCGCCTGCTTCAAATAACCGATTGCCTTGGTCACGTCTTCGCGATTATTGCGCTGGGCCAGGTACCGCGCCTGCAGAAAGAGCCGGTGCGCCTCCGGATCGGTCGCACGGCCTTTCGCCGCGGCCGCGACTTGCGCCGTGACCGTTCGGCTGGCGCCTCCCGCGGGTTCTCCCATCAGCGTCGCACGCAATTCCTTGACGACACTCTGCGCGATATCGTCCTGTACTGCGAAGATGTCGTCGAAGCTGCGGTCGTAGGTCTCCGACCACAGGTGATATCCGTCGGCAACCTTCACGAGTTGCACCGAGACGCGCATCCTGTTTCCTGCCTTGCGGACGCTCCCTTCAAGCACCGTGGTGACGTTCAGCTTGCGCCCGATCACCGCGATATCGTCGTTCTTGCCCTTGAACTGGAACGACGACGTGCGCGCGGCCACGCGCAAGCCGCGGATCTTCGCGAGCACGTTCAGCAGCTCATCGGCAAGGCCATCGGAGAAGTACTCGTCTTCCTCGCTGTTGCTCCGATTCACGAACGGCAGCACCGCGATCGACGGTGGTTCATGTTCGGGCACCGCAGCCGCAACCGCCGGCGACGGACTGAACGTCGCGCGCGGCGACGCAACGGGAGGAGGCGCAGCGCCACCGACCAGCAGTCGACGAACATGCTCGGCGAACGTCGCCGACGATCTGCCACCGGGCAGATGAGTCCACTGGACGTCACGGAATTTCTCCGGCACGCGCGCATTGACGTCGATGGTTGCATCGATGACGACCGGCACCAGGAACGCCTTGCCGTCCGCCATGTCGAGCGTGCGGTTCACGGCCAGGTTCCATTCGCGCCGGAAGTACCCTTCTTCGCGGGCCTGCGTGTTGGCCGAGATCACCGGCACGAACAACGCGCACTCCTTGATCTGCCGGCGGATCGATGCATCCCACGCATCGCCTCCGCGCAGCGCGCTCTGATCGAACCACACTTCGACGCCGATGTCCCGAAGGGCATCGCAGATGTGCCGCGCGGCCTCTGCGTCCTGCGACGCGTAGCTTAGAAAGACCGCCTTTGGAGTATTGGTCACGGTCGGTTGGAATCAGTGATCATCGTTGCGATGAAGGTGTTATCAGCGGATTCTGGCGCGCGCGTCAGCGCAGCATGAACGACATCGCGGAAAGACTGTTCAGCACGCGCACGGCGTGGCGCATCGTGGGCGAGTTCCATTCGACCGCCATCGCATCGACGCGCCTGACGATCGGGAGCATCGCAAACAGATCGGCGAGCGCAGCAGCCGTTGCTTCGAGGCGCAGCGACAGAGGTGTCTGCACCGGCTTCTGCGTGAGCGAGGGCACGCGAAGCGTTGCGTCCCGCGCGCTGTCCCTGATCGCTGCGCAAGCAGCTTCGGCTGAGAGGCTCGTCGCCGTGCGATTTCCATGCGCTCGTTTCGTCGTCGCGGCTATGGCGGAAGGATACAGTTCGAGCGTTTCCGCGACGAACGCGTCGTCACCGCTCAGAAGGCCGACGGGTACGCCGAACTCCGCGGCGATCGCGCCGTATAGCATCGCTTCACCGGCTTCGACGCCGTTCACGACGACACGCGCGAAAGCAAAGCTGTTGATCGTGTGCGCGAGAACACCGGCGCTGCGCGCCTTTGCGTGCCAGCCGACCAGGAACACGGCGGCGCAATCCTGATCGATGCCGGCCATCATGCCGAGGTCCCGTGGCTTTCCGAGCAGCACCTCGGCGCGCGGATCGATTTCCGCATGCAGCAGGTTGCGAAAGTCGCCGTGTGAATCGTTGACGATGACCGCGCTTGCGCCACCGTCGAACGCGCCGCGGACCGCGGCGTTCGCTTCGGCCGTCATCTGCCGGCGCGCGCGCTCGTACTCGGCATTTCCGGCGCGCGTTTGCTCGGGATGGACGACACCTGCGACACCCTCGATGTCGACGGAGACGAGGATCTTCATCGCGTTCGTGGCGACGCCTCATTCAGGACCGCACGCCAGTCGGGCATGTGCTCGCGGATCGCATGCCGGACGTGGCCCGCGTATCCGGCTACCGTCTCGGCTGCGAACAGCGCGTTCACGATCGCTTGCTCCGTCGCTTCGGCGACCGCGTCGAACAGCGGATCGAGCGCTGCGTCAGGCAAACCGCCCGAAGCCGTACCGCCTATCTTCGCCTCTGCTCGGCGCCGTTCACCGGCCGCAAACGCGACGACGATATCGCCACTGCCGTGACCGAAGTTGGAGCCGGTGCGTGCGATGCCGGCGGACGCCCGCGTCGCGAGTCGCCTCAGCTGGCGGTGATCCAGTGGCGCGTCCGTTGCGGTGACGACGATGATGGAGCCATCGTCGCGGACGGGATGCGCGGCGTCGGCCGGGGCAATCCGGCCGCCCACGGGCACGCCCATCAGCGTGAGGTGCGGCAGCCGCCCGAAATTCGCGAGTACCAGCGCACCGACGACAAAACGGTGCGGCGCATGTCCGGCGAGCCGCGACGCCGAGCCGATGCCGCCTTTCAGGCCGAAGCACGACATTCCACGGCCCGCCCCGATTGCGCCCTGGTCGAAGTCGGCGCCGGCGGCCTCGAACGCACGCACGTAATGATCCTCGTCGATCGCGAACGCGTGCAGGTCGTTGAGCCAGCCGTCGTTGCACTCGGCGACGACCGGATTGAACGTGGGCGCCGTGCGGCCGATCGCGGGGTTGGTGCGCACCGCGTGCTTCAGCATTGCCGTGTAAATGGTCCCGACCGCAAACGTGTTCGTCAGCGCAATCGGTGACTCGAGGACACCAAGCTCGTTCAGCTGCAGGAGCCCCGTCGTCTTGCCGAAGCCGTTGATGACGACCGCGGCCGCAGCCACCGGGTGCCGGTACGCGTCACCCGAATGCGGACGGATGACGGTAACGCCGGTCTGCGTCGGCCCGTTTGCAAGCGTGATGTGACCGACGAGCACACCGGCCACGTCGGCGATCGAGTTGCGCGGGCCGCTCTCGAGCGCTCCGACGCGGGGTCCATCGATCACGGCATCAGCGTCTTTCAATCTTCGGATCGAGTGCGTCGCGCAATCCGTCGCCGAGCAAGTTGAACGCGAGCACGGTGAAGAAAATCGCGAGCGCCGGAAAGATCGCGCCATGTGGTGCGGTAAGCATTTCGGAGCGCGCGGCATCGAGCATCGCGCCCCATTCCGGCGTCGGCGGTTGCGCACCCATGCCGAGGAAGGACAGGCTCGCGGCCGTGATGATTGACGTACCGATGCGCAGCGAGAAATAGACGACAACGGCCGAGATGGTTCCGGGAAAAATGTGGCGGAACACGATGGTGCGATCGGAAGCGCCGAGGCTTCGAGCTGCCTCGATGTACGTCAGGTGCTTGAGCGCAAGCGTGTTGCCGCGCACCAGGCGCGCAAACGTCGGGATACTGAACACGGCGACCGCGACGATGACGTTCGACATGCCGCCGCCGAGGATCGCAACGATGCCGATCGCAAGCAGGATGCCCGGGAACGCGAACAGCACGTCGCAGATGCGCATGATGATGCGGTCCCACCAGCCTTCACGGTACCCCGCGATCAATCCGAGCACCGTGCCGACGATCGCGCCGACCGCGACCGACAGAAAGCCTGCGGCGAGAGAAATGCGCGCACCCATCAGGATGCGGCTGTAGATGTCGCGGCCAAGCGCGTCGACGCCGAACCAGTGCTTGGCGTTCGGCCGTGCGTTGAGCTGGTCATAGTCGAAAAACGTTTCGGCGTCGAAGGGAACGATCCATGGCGCCGCGAGCGCGACGACGACCAGTGCAATGACGAAGGCACCGGCAATCATCGCTACCTTCTGCCGCTTGAACTTGCGCCAGAACTCCGACCACGGCGTGCGAACGCGATCGTCGGCAAGGAAGACTGCAGCGGCCGGAAGCGCAGCCATGTCAGCGATACCGGATCGTGGGGTTGATGAGGCCGTAGAGCACATCGACGATCAGATTGATGAGGATGAATTCCAGCGAGAAAAGCAGCACCAGCGCCTGGATCACCGGATAGTCGCGCATGTCGACGGCGTCGACGAGGAGGCGGCCGAGGCCCGGCCAGTTGAAGACCTTTTCGACGACGATAGACCCGCCGAGCAGGAACCCGAACTGCAATCCCATCATCGTGACGACCGGTATGAGTGCGTTGCGCAGTCCGTGCTTGATGATCACGCGGCGCTCGTCCAGGCCCTTGGCGCGTGCTGTGCGAATGAAGTCTTCGCCGAGAATGTCGACGAACGACGAGCGCGTGAAGCGCGCCATGATCGCTGCGACTGCCGCACCGAGCGTGACCGACGGCAGGATGTAATGCCGCCACGTGTCGTCACCAACCGTAGGCAGCCAGCCCAGCTGCACCGAGAAGAATTGCATCAGCACCATGCCGAGCGCGAACGCCGGAAACGAAATGCCGGACACCGCGAGCGTCATGCCCACGCGATCGGGCCAGCGGTTGCGCCAAACGGCCGACACGATGCCGATCGCCATGCCGAACGTCACCGACCACAGCATGCTCCAGATGGTCAGCCAGAACGTCGGCATGAAGCGGTCGCCGATCTCGCTCGATACCGGGCGCTTGGTGCGGATCGACGTGCCGAAGTCCCAGCGCAAGACTCCGCCTACGAAGCGCGCGAATTGCTGGGGCAGCGGCCGATCGAGTCCCAGATCCTTCCGCACGAGTTCGACGGTCTCGAGGTTCGCATCGGGCCCGGCCGCGAGGCGCGCCGGATCGCCGGGCAGCAGATGCACGAACAGGAAGACCAGAAAGCCGACGAGGAGCAACGTCGGTAACAGGCCAAGCAGGCGCTTGGCTAGATATTGGGCCACGGCGACGCGCCGGCGTTGGGCGCGTGTGGTTTGATCATGGACTTACGCGGAAAGCGAGGGGCGTCCCAGCGCTTTCCGCGCAAAATCAAATGACGTGCAACGGACCGTGCGAGCTCAGCGAGCGAGTTGCGCGGCCTATTTCAGATCGATATCGTTGAAGTTGAACGATGCATCCGGAATCACATAGACGCCCGACAGCTTCTTGCTGTGCGCCGACAGCAATTTCTCGACGACGAGCGGAGCCCACGGTGCGTCGTTCCATATCGTCTGTTGCGCGTCCTTGTAGAGCTGCGCCTTTTCACCGGACTCGGTCGTGAGCTGCGCCTTTTTGATGTCTGCGTCGACCTTGTCGTTCTTGTAATACGCGGTGTTGAAGAGCCGCGGCGGCCACGATTCTCCGTAGAGCAACGGACGCAGCGCCCAGTCGGCCTCGCCGGTGGACGTCGACCAGCCGACGTAGTACAGCCGCACCGGTGCCGTCTTGGGATCCTGCCAGCTCTCGACCTTCTCGACGCGCTGTCCTGCCTCGAGCAGCGTGATCTTCGTGCGAATGCCGATCTGCTGCAGTTGCTGCTGAATGAACTGCGTGACCTTCTGCGCCGTCGTGTGGTTGTACGCCGACCACAGCTCCGTTTCGAAGCCATTCGGATAACCGGCTTCTGTCATCAACTGCTTGGCCTTGGCAACGTCGTACGGCCACGGACCGATCTTCACGGCGTACTCGACGCCCTGCGGCGCGACACCTTCCGCCGGTGTCGCATAGCCGTTGAACGCGACCTTGGCAAGCGCCTCCTTGTTGATCGCGTACGCAATCGCCTGCCGGACCTTCGCGTTGTCGAAGGGCTTCTGCTGCGTGTTCATCGAAAGGTAGCGCAGCACGATCGAAGGCGCGGCGACCACTTCCAGATCGGGTTTCGCCTTCAGCACCTCGGCGACTTCGTATGGCACGGGGAACGTGAAATGCGCTTCGCCCGTCTGCATCAGCGCGGCGCGCGAGTTGTTGTCGACGACCGGCTTCCAGGTGATCGAGTCGACCTTCGGATAACCCTGGCGCCAATAGCCGTCGAACTTCGCCACCTTCAGGTAATCGGTCGACTTCCACTCGACGAACTTGAACGGGCCGGTGCCGACCGGGTGGAACGCGATGTCCTTGTTGCCATACTGCTTCAGCGCGGTCGGACTGATCATCACCGTCGACGGATGCGCGAGTTGCGCAATGAACGGCGAGAACGCCGTCTTCAGCGTGATGCGCGCCGTGTAGTCGTCGACGACTTCGGTCTTGGCGATGTTGTTGTTGTACAGACCGTAGCGTTTCAGTTTGTTCTCGGGATTCGTGACGCGGTCCAGATTGACCTTGACCGCGTCCGCCTTGAAGTCGGTTCCGTCGTGGAACTTGACGCCCTTGCGCAACTTGATCGTGTAGACGAGCCCGTCCTTGCTCACGTCGTAGCTTTCGGCGAGGACCGGCACCATCTTCATGTCCTTGTCGAAGCCGTACAGGCCTTCATAG
Source organism: Burkholderiales bacterium (assembly GCA_025935435.1). Lineage (GTDB taxonomy): Bacteria > Pseudomonadota > Gammaproteobacteria > Burkholderiales > Casimicrobiaceae > VBCG01. Next base: position 4,355 of record JAICVH010000018.1, on the reverse strand, counting down.
AACGACTTGGCCATCGCCTGCGACAGCGTGTCGTTCGCGTCGTAGGGATCTGTCGTCGTGAACGTCGATGCGACGGCAAAGACGACGTCCTTTGCGGCGAACGCGGGTGACGCCAGTGCGGTGGTCGCCAGTGCCACTGCGAGAATGCGGAACAGCGGTTTCATGAAAGCTCCTTGACGTTGCAGCGACCGTGCGGTCGCCGATGCCGACGCCTGATCACACCGTCGTGCCCTGTGCGCAGGCTAATACGCGCCCCCGACGTGATGCATGGCGACGAAATGCCCGGGCGCAACTTCGGCGAGCGGTGCCACGTCCGGCTCGTCGCCGACTGCGCGGATCGGGCTTGGTATTTCCTCGGATGATAGCGCTCTTTCCCGGCGCCGCCGGCGCGGGTCGGCAACCGGTACTGCGGACATCAGTTTGCGCGTGTACGCATGTCGCGGATCTTCGAAGATTGCCCGCCGCGGTCCGAGCTCGACGATCTGCCCGAGATACATGACCGCGACCCGATGACTGACGCGTTCAACGACCGCCATGTCGTGGGAGATGAACAGGTACGAGACGCCGAACTCGGACTGCAAGTCGAGCAGCAGGTTGACGATCTGCGCCTGGATCGAAACATCGAGCGCGGATACGGCTTCGTCGGCGACGATGATGCGCGGATTGAGCGCGAGCGCGCGCGCGATTGCAATGCGCTGACGCTGTCCGCCGGAAAACTCGTGCGGATAGCGGCGTGCGTGCTCGCCCGCGAGCCCCACGTGCTCGAGGAGCCACGCCACGCGCTCTTCGGCCTCGCGGCCGGCGGCGACGCCATGCACATAAAGCGGCTCCGCGATCGAAAATCCAACCGTCAGGCGCGGATCCAGCGACGCAAACGGATCCTGGAAGATCATCTGGATGTCGCGTCGGACCGGGCGCAGGGCATCGGCCGGAAGCGCCGCGATGTCGCGACCTCCATATTCGATACTGCCGCCTGCGATGTCGACGAGGCGCAGGAGCGAGCGTCCGGTCGTCGACTTGCCGCATCCGGATTCGCCAACCAGCGCGAGCGTCTCGCCGGCCGCAAGATCGAAACTCACGCTCTCGACGGCGTGCACGCGACGTCGCACGCGGCTGAGAAAGCCCGATTTCACGTCGAAGCGCGTCGTCAGTTTGCGCACGCGCAACAGCGGGGCGCCGTCGGTGGTGGCGCGCGGCAACCGTTCGACTGCGTCTGCTGGCGCGCGTTGGCGTTTGTTCGGCATTGGCGCGTGAGAGGTGTCACGCACGACCGACGGCGCTGCATGCTCGTCGGATGGCGGCGCCGACGGCACTGCAAACTTGCGCGGTGCGTCCTCGCCGCGCAGCGCGCCCAGCCTGGGAACTGCAGCAAGCAGCGCGCGCGTGTACGGATGCGCGGGTTGGCCGAAAATCGCTTCTGCGTAACCTTCCTCGACCTTTTCGCCGCCGTACATGACGACGACGCGATCGGCGACTTCGGCAACCACGCCCATGTCGTGCGTGATGAACATGACTGCCATGTGCATCTCGTCTTGCAGCAGTCGGATCAACGTCAGGATCTGAGCCTGGATCGTGACGTCGAGTGCCGTCGTCGGTTCGTCGGCAATCAACAGCGCCGGCCGGCACGACAGCGCCATCGCGATCATGACGCGCTGACGCATGCCGCCCGAGAGTTGATGCGGATACCGATCGAGGACGGAACGCGCTTCGGGAATGCGTACCTGCTCGAGCATGCGCAGCGCCTCGGCGCGCGCGGCTGCTGCGTCCTTGCCTTGATGCAGGCGGATCGACTCGGAGATCTGGTCGCCGACAGGAAACACAGGGTTCAGCGATGTCATCGGCTCCTGAAAGATCATCGCGATCTCCGCGCCGCGTATTTCCCGCAACGTCGACGCCTTGCTGGTCGCGAGGTCGACCTCGGTTCCACCGGGCCGCGCGAACCGCAGGCGGCCGTCGACGATGCGGCCGCCGCCGTGCTCGACCAGCCGCATGATCGATAGCGCCGTTACCGATTTTCCGGAACCCGATTCGCCGACGATGGCAACCGTTTCGCCTCGTGCGATGGAGAACGACAAGCTGCGGACAGCCGCCACGACGCGATCGGTCGTCGCAAATTCGACGGACAGTCGTTCCACGTCGAGAACGGAGGACGCGGCCGGAGTGGCAGTCAAATTCCTGGGCTTGACGTAGGAGAGGAGGGGCGCATTATCGGGGACGTGCGCGGACACGGCAAACGAGCGCACCCATGCCGCGGCACATTGCTTCGATCACTCGCACATCCGGAGGATGACGATGGCGACACCCGCGTGGAAGTTGAGCGGCCAGTACTACGAGACCTGCAGCTGCGACTTCATCTGTCCCTGCCTGCCATCGCAGATGGCGGCGAACCCGACACAGGGCGCATGCAACTTTGCGATGGCCTTTCGCGTCGACCGCGGTCGCTACGGCGAGGTGGCGCTCGACGGGCTCGGTTTTCTCGTGCTCGGGCACACGCCCGGGCCGATGAACCAGGGCAACTGGTCGGTCGGCGTTGTAGCCGACGAGCGAGCGAGCACCGAGCAGCGCGATGCGATCGCCTCGATCGTCAGCGGCGCAGCCGGCGGTCCGATGGCGGCGCTATCCGGGCTCGTCGGTCATTTCATGGGTGTCGAACCGGCTGCGATTCAGTTTTCGCAGCAAGGCGTGAAGTGGTCGGTCGCTGCTGCGCGCCTGGTCGACATGGCAGCCGAGGGCGTGATGGGCATGGACCCGAACGCGACCGAACCGATGCAACTGGATAACACGGGGCATCCGGCCGCCAATCGGTTCGCACTGGCGCGGGCCACACGCAGTCACGTGCATGCGTTCGGTATCGATTGGGACGATACGAGCGGACGCAACAATGGGCAATACGCGCCGTTTGCCTGGCAGGGTGGCTGAACTCGACGTGAGCAGTCGCGCCATTGCGCCGTTGTTGCGGCAGCGCGTGGTCGTCTGGTCGAGCGTCATCGGCGTTGCGGTCATCGCGTGGGCGTACCTCGCTCATCTCGAGCAGCAGATGGCGAGCACGATGCAGCACGACGCGATGATGGCATCGATGGCAATGGCGATGGACGCGAAATGGTCGATCGTGGAGCTGATGTACTTGTTCGCGATGTGGTCGGTGATGATGGTCGCGATGATGGCGCCCGCTGCGGCGCCCGTGCTCGCGCTCGTCGCCGGTGCGCGACGTTCGCGCGCCGCGCGCGGTTCTGCCCTCGTCGTGCCCGCCTTCGCGCTCGGCTACGCAATCGTCTGGTTCGGATTCAGTGCCGCGGCAGCGGTTGCGCAATGGGCGTTGCACGACACCGCGCTGATGTCGTCGCAAATGCGAGCCGCGGCGCCGATCGGCGCGGCGATCCTGGTTGCTGCGGGCGTTTACCAGCTGCTGCCTGCGAAGCGCGCGTGCCTCCTGCGTTGCCGCAGCCCGCTCGCATTCGTGATGACGCGTTGGCGCGACGGCACGCTTGGCGCAGTGCGGATGGGCGTGCGCCATGGTGCCTGGTGCGTTGGGTGCTGCTGGGCGCTGATGACCGTGTTGTTCGCGGTCGGCGTGATGAATCTCGCCGCCGTCGCGGTGCTCGCACTCTTCGTCCTGGCGGAGAAGACGGGACCTCGCGGCGAGCTCGTCGCACGCCTGGGCGGCGTCGTACTGATCACCGCCGGGGTGCTGGTGCTGCTCGGCGCTCGACCTGGCTAGCGCCGGTCGAGACGTTGCCGCAGACGCGAACCCGTGACATGGGCCGATTGGCGCAGACGCGAACCCGTGACATGGGTCGTTGCGCGGACGCGAACCGTGACATGGGTCGATGCGCGCAGACGCGAACCCGTCAGCGCCCCCGACCCATGAATTAACAGGCTAGACCTTTTCCGGTTCCGGCGTCTTGCGCTTCTGCAGCAGCGCTGGAACGGGCTTTACGCGGCGCGCGGCGTGGATGTGCGCGTGCGGATGGTGCGGACGCTCGACGGCATGCGGAGCGTGATCGCGCTTGGCGATCGGCTGATCGGGATTCTTCGCATACGCGGCTTCACGCTCGGTCCGCCGCGCATCGCCGTGCGCTGGTGCCTCACGCCGAACCTTGGGCAGCGCATCGTCGACAGGGCCGGCGTGCTCACGTCGGCGGGTCCCGCGACTGCGCGCTCCCTGCGCATTGTGGCGCGCTCCGCTGCGCTCACCCGACCCGCGCCGGCCATCGTGCGAATCGGCGACGCCGCGCCCGGAACGCTCGTGAACGGCGATCGCCGCTTCGAAGCCCTCGTTGACGGCGATCGTGATCTTCTTCTTCAGGAGACGCTCGATCTCGCCGAGATACCGTTCTTCCTCGGGCGCGACGAAT
>JAICVH010000110.1 GCA_025935435.1 Burkholderiales bacterium | reverse complement strand
GGCTGCGGCTGATCTTCACCTGCTGCCACCCGGCGCTGGCGCCCGACGCGCAGGTCGCGCTGACGCTGCGCGAAGTGTGCGGCCTCACGACCGAGGCGATTGCCCAGGCATTCCTCACCGGCGCCCCGACGCTCGCCCAGCGCATCGTGCGTGCGAAAGCGAAGATTCGCGACGCGCGAATACCCTATCAGGTGCCCGCGCCGGACGAACTCGCCGAACGGCTCGGCAACGTGCTGCGCGTCGTCTACCTCGTCTTCAACGAAGGCTATTCCGCTTCGTCGGGCGAATCGCTGACGCGCGTGGATCTGTCGGCGGAGGCGATTCGCCTCGGCCGCCTGCTCGTCGAACTGCTGCGCGAGCCGGAGGCGCAGGGCCTGCTGGCATTGATGCTGCTGCAGGAATCGCGGCGCGCTGCGCGCGCATCGCCGACCGGTGACCTGGTGCTGCTGCACGAGCAGGACCGGAGGTTGTGGAACCGCGCGTTGATCGACGAAGGTTCGGCGCTCATCGAGCGCGCACTCGCGTCGCGGCGTTTCGGGCCGTACACGCTGCAGGCGGCGATTGCCGGCGTGCACGCACACGCGCCCACGGTCGAGGCGACCGATTGGACGGAAATCGTCGGCCTCTACGATGTGCTGTTGCGCGTCGAGCCCTCGCCGGTCATCGAGTTGAACCGGGCGGTCGCGGTTGCGATGCGCGATGGCGCCGCAGCCGGTCTCGCGCTGATCGACGCCCTGCTCGCCGATGGCGATCTCGACGACTACCATCTCGCGCACGCAGCGCACGCCGATCTCTGCCGACGCCTCGGCGAAACGGCACGGGCGCGTGCATCGTACCGACGTGCGATCGCCCTCGCCCGCCAGGATCCTGAACGTCGCTTCCTCGAGCGCAGGCTCGCCGAACTGCCGGCATGAAGTACGGCGCTGCGACCGCGCGTCGGCGCGGTTCGCAGCCGGTGTCGAAATCGGGGTGGCGCATTCGACTAACGATGAAGCATTCGACGGGAGCAAAACGATGAAGTACCTCTGTCTGGTCTATCTCGATGAACGTCGCCTGCCCGAGGTGCCGGATGCCGAGTGCAAGGCGTGCGGCGATGCGCTGCGGCAAAGCGGCCGGATGGTTGCCGCCGAAGCGCTGCAATCGGTCCAGACGGCCACGACCGTACGCGTCCGCAACGGGAAAGTTTCGGTGACCGACGGTCCGTTTGCCGAGACGAAGGAGGTGCTCGCCGGCTTTTACCTCGTGGATGCTGCGGATCTCGACGAGGCGATCGACATCGCGGCGAAGATTCCGCCCGCGCGCATCGGCAGCGTCGAAGTGCGGCCGGTCCGGGCGCTCGCCGTCGACGATTTGGCGCGCGCGGGCAGGGTTGCCGGGGACGCGCAATGAAATTCCTCTGCCTGGTGTGCGCAGAAAAAGTGATGGAGCATCTGTCCGATACCGACGCCGATCGCCACTTCGATGAGTACGCCGCATTCACGCGCGAGATTCGCGCGAGCGGCCACTACGTCGGTTGCAATCGGCTGCTGCCGGCAGATACCGCAATCACGGTGCGGGTCCGCGACGGCCGGCTGTCGACGACCGACGGACCCTTTACCGAAACGAAGGAGCAGATCGGCGGCTACTACGTCGTCGAGGCGCGCGATCTCAACGAGGCGATCCGCGTGGCGGCGAGAATCCCCGGCGCGCGCATCGGCAGCGTCGAGATCCGGCCCATCGCTGAAGACGAGCGCACGCTGCGCGCGCTCGGCTAGCGGTCGGACTCGACTTTGGGACCGCAGGACGAAAGAAACCACCGGCGCGAAAGTCGAGTCTGACCCCACTTTTGACCACTGACCTTTGGAGATCACCATGCAAGTTCAGCCCTACCTGTTCTTCGATGGACGCTGCGAGGAGGCGCTCGAGTATTACAAGAAGGCGCTCGGCGCGAGCGTGCAAATGCTGATGCGCTTCGACGAAAGCCCGGAACCCCCACCGCCCGACAAGGTCGCGCCGGGTTCAGGCCGCAAGATCATGCACGCGAGCTTCACGATCGGCGACACCGAGGTGATGGCGTCGGACGGCGAGGCGAAAGGACGCCCCGAGTTCAGGGGGTTCTCGTTGTCGATCCGCACGCGTAGCGAAGCCGAAGCCGACCGCGTGTTCGGTGCGCTTGCTGACGGCGGCCAGGTACAGTTGCCGCTCACCAAGACGTTCTTTGCACCGAAGTTCGGCATGGTCGCCGACCGCTTCGGCGTTGCGTGGATGGTGATGGTTGACGCTGCGTAAGTAACATGCGTTTCGCGGCCACCGAAGCGGCCGCGAACGCCCGCCTCTCGCCTATCCGCCGTGTTTCTTGATCAGCGCTTTCGCGTCGTCGAGCAACTGCTGACCATTGCCGCCTTTCGCCCCGACGTCGGTGATCCACTCCTTGACGACGACTTCCGACGCCGCCTGCATCTTCGTGTATTCCGCCGGCGCCAGCGTATCGAAGACGTTGTTCGCCGCCGTCGCGAGCTTCTTCGCGGGCTCGGTGGTGCCATCGAAGACCTTGCCGATCTGCGCCGACCATGCGAGGCCGCTATTCGCATCGATCACCTTCTTCAGGTCGGCCGGCAGGCTGTCGTATTTCGCCGGATTCATCGCGATGACGAAAATCGAATTCGACATCTTCGGCTGACCGGGCGCGTTGTCGAGCGCGTATTTCGCGATCTCGTGCAGCTTGATCGGCGGCGTGCCCTCCCACGGCACCATCGCGCCGTCGATGACACCCTTCGATATCGCTTCCGGCACCTGAGGCAGCGGCATCTGCACCGGCGTCACGCCGAGCGCGGCCAGAAAGCGCGTGCCGATGCGCGTTGGTCCGCGCACCTTGAGGCCCTTCATCTCATCGACGGTTTGCACGCGCTTGGTCGCGAAATGAAACAGCGAGCCGTCATGCAGATGCGCGGCGAGGAGCTTGACGCCTCGAAATTCGTCCTGCGAATGCTTCTGGATGTATTCCCAGAACGCGGGACTGCCGACCTCGGCGCTCTTCGCCATGAACGGCAGCTCGAAAACCTCGGACTTCATGAATCGACCCGCCTGATACGTCGGTAGCGTCCAGACGATGTCGGCGACGCCGTCGCGTGCCTGATCGAACAGCTGCGGGGGCGTGCCGCCAAGCTGCATCGACGGATACAGCTGGCACTTGAGCTTGCCAGCCGACTCCTTGCCGATCTTTTCGCACCACGGCTCGAACACGAGCTTTTGTATCGTCGCGCCGGGCGGCAGGAAATGATGGATCTTCAGCACGACTTCCTGCGCGTGCGCGAGCGACGCCGCGAGTGCGAACGCGGGCGCGAACATGAGGCACAGCCTGGTCGAACGCTTCATTGCTTCTCTCCTCCTTGATGGGACAGATCAACGTTGGAACGCATGCACGAGGTACAGCGAAAGCACCGGAAACGCCATCAACAGCGCGATACGCACCGCGTCCGACGCCAGGAACGGGATCACCCCCTTGAACGTCTCCGTCAGCGGGACGTCGCCCGCGAGTCGGTTGATGATGTAAACGTTCATTCCCACCGGCGGGTGGACAAGGCCGATTTCCACGACCATCAGCGCCAGGATGCCGAACCAGATCGACTTGTCCGTAGCCGACAGCCCGTAGTAATCGAGGCCCATGATCATCGGGTAGAAGATCGGGATCGTCAGCAGGATCATCGCCAGCGAATCCATCACGCAGCCGAGCACGATGTAAATGACGAGCACCATGAACATGACGAAGAGCGGCGACAGGCCGCTCGCCTTGACCCATGCCGCGAGTTCTACCGGAAGTTGCGATAGCGCCAGCGTCGAATTCATCATGTCCGCGCCGAGCAGAATCAGAAAGATCATCGCCGTCTGCTGCGCCGTGCCGAGCGCACTGTCCATCAAGCCGGCCCCTCGCATGCCGTTGATCACGGCGAGGATGCCGCAGGCTGCCGCGCCGATCGCCGCCGCCTCGGTCGGATTCGCCCAGCCGCCATAGATGCCAACGATGACGACGACAAAGACCAGCAGCACCGGCAGCACCTGCAGCGTGCTCGCCAATCGATCGGCCCAACCGACGCGCGCGCCGGCCGGGCCCGCGCGCGGATTGAGCGTTACGACAATGCGCACGACGAGCATGTAGCCCGCCATTGCTATCAGGCCCGGAATCACCGCTGCGATGAACAACTTGCCGATCGATTCCTGCGTGAGGATCGCGTAAATCACGAGCGGCACCGACGGCGGAATCATGATGCCGAGCGTGCCGCCCGCCGCGAGCGCGCCGGTGGCGAGCGAGCCCGAGTAGCCGAACCGGCGCAATTCCGGCAGCGCCACCTGCCCCATCGTTGCCGCCGTTGCGAGCGAGCTGCCACAGATGGCGCCAAACCCGGCGCACGCGCCGATCGCCGCTATCGCAACGCCGCCCTTGAGATGGCCCATGTACGCGCTGACGAATCGGAACAGCGCCCGGCTCAATCCACCGTGCGTCGCAAACTGACCCATCAGCAGGAACAGCGGGATCACGACCAGGTCGTAGTTGGATAGCCGCGCATACGCGAGATTCTTGAGCGAACTCAGCAGTGCATTGAAGTTGCCGTCGGTCAGGTAAACATAGCCGCCGAGGCCCACTGCAAACATCGCGATGCCGATCGGCACGCGCGCGACCATCAGCGCCAGCATGATCGCGAACATCAGCGTCCCGACCTGAACGCCCGTCATCGTGATCGCGTGGGGCGTTTCGATGCCGCGATACGCAGTCGATGCACGGCGAGATAGAAACCGGCGATCGCGAGCAGCAGGAACCCGGGCACCATCAGCGCCTGCGCGACCCACACCGGCCAGCCGAGGATCGCCGACGTCTCGCCGACCTCCTTCAGCACGAGTGCACCGGCGCCCGTACGCCACGCGAGCAGTGCGCCGAACAAGCCGACGAGCAGCGATCCGATCGCATCGAGCATCGCGACGCGGTGCGAGCGCAGGTTGTGCGTGAAGAAATCGACCTTGATGTCGCCGCCGATCAGATGGCAATACGCGAAGAACGTCGCCGACGCGAATGCCGCACACATCTGCAGGATCTCGACGTCTCCCGGCACCGGTGCCGAGAACAACTTGCGGCCGACGATCGACACGATTTCCATCGCGACCAGCGCCACGAACACGAGCCCGCCGGCGATCGCCGTGAGCTTGGTAATCGTCAGGAGCGCGCGCCCGAAAGGACCAAAGCCCGCGTCGTGCGCCACTGGCTGGGCTTCGGGTGCGTCCATCGAGTGCTGCTAGCCGGTACTGCGTTCCCAGCGCTCGCGGATCGACGCCGGCGCGTCGACCGCCTGGATGCGCGCGGGATCGACCGGATGGCGCCGGGCGAACACCCGCACCTCGCGGCCTTCGACCAGCAGCGTCGCGTCACGACGAATCACGTGCTCCATGACAAAGCTCTTGCCGCGCCATTCTGCGATCGTCGTCTCGATTTCGATGCGATCACCGTAGGTGGCCGGCGCGATGAAGCGCGCATGGACGTCGACGATCGGCGTGCCGATGATGAGGTCGTGCGCGCGCTCCGGACGCAGTTGCCACGGCGGCACGCCGAGCGCATGAAAGTAGCGATGCCCGGCTGCATCCATCCAGCGCAGGAAGTTCGGATAGAAAACGATCTGCGCCGGATCGCAGTCGCCGAATTCGACGAAGAAGTGGGTGACGTTGCGAAACGCCATCTTCAGTGCACGCGCGCCTGCCGCGCGACCCCGCTGCGGCGCGGAACGAACCGGATCGGTTGCGCGATCACCGGCCGCGCAGGCGCGCCCAGCCGCAACAATTCGGCGTCGAGCGCCTTCCCGCCTTCGTCGGCGAGCGCCGCTTCGCGTGCCGCGCGGACGGCACCGATGCGCTCGTCGAGCGGCGCGTGTGCATGCGTGCCAACGACGTGTTCGAGGATATGCGCGAGGTTCGCCTTGCCCCGCTCGTTGGTCGCGCCATAGCCCTTGATCAGCCGTCCGCAGAGCGCGATCTCGAAACCGAGCGCCGTATCGTCGCGGGTCCCTCGTTCGATGGCGGTCAGCCAGCGTTCGATGCCGCGTTGCTCGTCGCCGTAGCGGGCGCCGAGACGACGCACGCCCTTCAGCGCTACCAGCATGCGGAGCAGCAGCAGGCCCGAGATCGCGTGGGTGCGCAGATGGAGCGGCCACGCGAGCGGCTCGCGACCCCGCGCCCGCCGGCGCTGGTCCCAGCGCACGAGACGTTTCGCCAGCGTCGGCGGCATCATCCCCGCGAATTCCGGGATGCCCGGCTTGAAGTGATCGATGATGCGCACGACGTCGCCGGCGCCGGCACCCAGGTCCTGGCGGACGCGCGTGAACCGGGCCGCGCGTGACTTGAGCGCGGCGACGCGCACGATGTCGTCGAAAGCCATCCACAGCGCGAGGAAGCGCGCCGTTTCGCGCAACACGCGGGCGTCGTGTATTTCCTGGTCGGCTGCACGTTCGGCGGCATCGATACGGCGCAACCGTTCGAGATACAGATCGCCATATTGTGCATCCTGGAATTCGACGACACGCGCATACCCGAGGGCGATCAGCTCCCGTGCCGCGGCGGGAAATGCATCGAAGCTGATGTCGTTGGCCTGCTGCCCATTGCCGCGCGGTTCGAGCGAGGGTTGGGCATCGGCTGCCGCATCGTCCGCCACAGCCGCAAACCCGCGCGCGAAACCGCGCAGGCTCGCTTCGACGCCGACACCCGCAGCGCGCACGACCGCTTCGTAGACGTCGCGTGGCATCGGCAACACGCCGCTGCCGGCGATCGCGCCGAGCATGACGCTGCTGACGACCGTACCCGCGTCGCGTGCAAGAACGTCCATGTCGAACGCGCACAATCGATACGCGTGCTGTCGCGCCGCGTCGAGCAGGCGCTCGGAGCTGAAGCGGCCGTCACCGAGCGCCATCTTTTCGGCGGTAGTCAGCGTGCGACTCGTCGATGCGAGTAGCGTCGTCTGCTGCGTGACGAACCCCGCCTGCAACAGGCGTCCCGCCTCAAGCAGTTCCGACGCGACGACGACGTCGACTTGTCCCGGCGTCGGATAGAGACCAAGAACCGGCACGCGCCCGCCGAGCGTCGCCGCAGGTTGCGGAAAGACTTCGATGTAATACGTCGTCGCCCCCGTACGCTGCGCGACACCGGGAATCGACGTGCTCTGCGCGACGTAACCCGCTTGCGTCGCGGCTTCGACGAGCCACTCGGCAAGCACACCGCCGCCCTGTCCGCCGAGCGCTCCGACGAGGATCGACACGGGCTTCGTCATACCGGTTGCAGCATGCCGATGACCGTGCGACGAAAGCGATCGGCTACACGCTCGATCCAGCGCGCGTTGACGATCACTTCGCCACGGTAGAACGACGGGCAAAGCGTCGCTGCGTGCGCATTCG
>JAICVH010000106.1 GCA_025935435.1 Burkholderiales bacterium | reverse complement strand
TGCCGGCGGCCAGGAAAACATGAGCGCATCGCCCCACGTGCTGCTGGGCAGCCGCGATGGCCAGCGCATGGGCGACTGGAAGATGGTGGACACGATGATCACCGACGGCCTGTGGGACGTGTACAACCAGTACCACATGGGCATGACCGCGGAGAACGTTGCAAAGAAATACGAGATTTCGCGTAACGAGCAGGACACCTTCGCCGTCGCGAGTCAGAACAAGGCGGAAGCGGCGCAGAAAGCCGGTCGCTTCAAGGACGAGATCGTTCCGGTGACGATTGCGCAGCGCAAGGGCGATCCTGTCGCGTTTGCGCAGGATGAGTTCCCGAAAGCGGGCACCACGCTCGATTCGATTGCGGGTCTGCGTCCTGCGTTCGCGAAGGACGGTAGCGTTACCGCGGCGAATGCGTCCGGCTTGAACGACGGTGCTGCCGCATTGCTGGTGATGACGGCCGATCGCGCCGCGAGTCTCGGCTTGCAACCGCTGGCGAAGATCAGGGCGTTCGCATCGTCGGGCGTCGACCCGGCGCTCATGGGCATGGGACCGGTGCCGGCCTCGCGACGATGCCTCGAGAAGGCGGGCTGGACGCCGCGCGACCTGGATCTGATGGAGATCAACGAGGCCTTTGCAGCGCAGGCGTGCGCGGTCAACAAGGAAATGGGCTGGGATACGTCGAAGATCAATGTCAACGGCGGTGCAATCGCGCTGGGTCATCCGATCGGTGCATCGGGCGCGCGCGTACTCGTGACGCTGCTGCATGAGATGCGGCGGCGCAACGCGCGGAAGGGACTGGCGTCGCTATGCATCGGTGGTGGCATGGGCGTGGCGCTGGCCGTCGAGCGATAGGCCATCGCGACGTATCGGACTGCGCACGACCAACGCAAACTGGAGGACACGATCATGGCGAACACGCGCATTGCACTCGTCACCGGCGGCATGGGTGGGCTTGGTGAAGCGATCTGCGTCAAGCTCGCGGCGCTCGGTCACAACGTCGTCACGACGCATTCGCCGGGCAACACGAAGGCGGGGGAATGGCTCGAGTCGATGCAAAGGCAGGGCTATTCGTTTCGCGCCTATCCTTGCGACGTTGCAAGTTTCGAATCGGCAGCCGCATGCGTGAAGCAAGTCGTCGGAGATCTCGGCCCGATCGACGTGCTGGTCAACAATGCCGGCATCACGCGCGACATGACGTTCCGCAAGATGGACAAGGCGAACTGGGACGCCGTCGTGCAGACGAACCTCGATTCGTGCTTCAACATGACGAAGCAGGTGTGCGACGGCATGGTCGATCGCGGCTGGGGCCGCATCATCAACATCTCGTCGGTGAACGGCCAGAAAGGCGCCTTTGGACAGACGAACTACTCGGCCGCCAAGGCGGGCATGCACGGGTTCACGAAGGCGCTTGCGCTCGAAGTCGCGCGCAAGGGCGTCACCGTCAACACGATCTCGCCCGGCTACATCGGCACGAAGATGGTGATGGCGATACCGAAGGACGTACTCGACAGCAAGATCATTCCGCAGATTCCGATGGGCCGGCTCGGCAAACCCGAGGAAGTCGCAGGTCTGGTCGCTTATCTGTCGAGCGATGAAGCCGCATTCCTGACCGGCGCGAACATCGCGATCAACGGCGGGCAACACATGTTCTGACGCTCGGATGCGCGGACTCGCTCCAACGATCGAAGCAGCAAGCGACGTCGCAGCGCCGCTCCTCCCGAGCGGACCGCTGCATCTCGTGCGACCGCAACCGGCGACGCGCGTCATTGCCGGCTCGGTGCCTGATCCATTGTTGAGCAGCCGCTCGCGTGGATGGAACGGATTGACGCTCGAACTGCACAGCTTCCAAGAACTCGATACGGTCGTGCAGCCGCTGGACCATGTGATCGCCGTGCATCTCGCGGGCAATGTGAACCTGCATCAGACGCGCAACGGCCGGACGCGCACCCGCAAGATGACTCCGGGCGAGATTGCGATCACGCCCGAGGGCCCGCCGACGCGTTGGCAGCAATCCGGGCATAGCCTGGTCGTTCTGCTCCGGTTGTCGCCTGCATACGTCCGCACGGTGGCGGGCGACGAGTTTGCGATGGACGCCGATCGCCTCGAGATACAGACGGTGTTCTCGACGCGCGACACCTTCATCGAGGACCTCGGTCGACGACTTCTCGCGGGACTCGAACTCGAGGGCGCGGACAGTCATCTTTACGTCGATACGCTGACCTGCGAACTCGCGTTGCGGCTGCTCGGCCGCTATACGACGAGCGTGATGCCGGAAATGCCGCGTGCCACGCTGTCATCGCACAAGCTTCGGCGCGTCGTCGAGTACATCGACGAGAATCTCTGCAACCAGCTGACGCTAGCGACGATGGCCAATGCCGTCGCGCTCAGTCCGGGCCATTTTGCGCATGCGTTTCGCGAAGCGACGGGTGTAGCACCCCACCGTTATGTCCTCGAGCGGCGCGTGGAACGCGCCAAGAAACTGCTGCAGCAATCCGACCTCCCGATCACCGAGATTGCCAGTCGCGTTGGATGTTCGAGTCACAGTCATTTCTCTGCGCTGTTCAGCCGTGTGACAGGGCTCACGCCCCGCGAATTTCGAGCGCTTGCTTGAATCGCGTGAACGTCGCTACACGGCGCGTTGACGCATCGCTGTCAATCGTCGGCTTGATGTTGCTCACGTGCTGCACGGGACTTGCGGGCGCCGAGGAGCGTGCGCACACGCACGGCGGCTCATCGACTGCTACGGTCGGTCAGACGCCGTTCGGTATTGCAGGCAGCGCTCGCAACGTGTCGCGCACGGTCGTCGTCGACATGAGCGATGACATGCGTTTCACGCCAGCGGCCATCGAAGTGACGGCCGGCGAAACCATTCGCTTTCGAACGAACAACCGGGGACGTCTGGTTCACGAGATGGTCATCGGCCGGATGAGCGACCTGCGTGAGCATGCGTCGGCCATGCGCAAGTCCCCGACGATGCAGCATCACGACGCGAACGCCGCTCACGTGCAGCCAGGGCGCAGCCGCAACGTTGTGTGGAAATTCAATCGGCCAGGCGAATTCAGCTACGCATGCTTGATCGACGGCCATTTCGAAGCCGGAATGGTCGGAACGATCATCGTGAAGCCGCAGCAATAAGCGTTGCGCGATCCGAGCCTGTAACGCGTATGTAGCGCATCGGTCGTCGAGCCTCGACCGGCCCACACTCGTGGGCACGCATTTCCGTGGCCGACGATTGCCGGGGCGGCGTAAACATTGGATGCCAGTTCAATGTTCAGCCGGTGGCCGTCGCAGCATGAAGTATTCGCAGGTTTGTGACAGTTTCCGCAAGCCGATACAAGCGCCGTGCCATTGCACGCCCTAAATTCGCGCGGTGCACGAACGAGTTTCGGCACCATCCGCTGCACGGTGCGGCGCCAATCCAGAGAGGAATTGCATGACACTTAGAACCGACGGCTTGCGGTCGACGCGCCGCGCCGAGCATTCGCATTCGTGGCGCGCGATAAGACGCGGCGCAGCCACACTCGTTGTGACCATTGCTGCGTTGTACGGCCAACAAGCACTGGCACAGATCAGAGCTTGCAGCGAATCGCCGAAACCGCCGTTCTGTGATGCCGCCCCGGGTGACCGCGCAAGCGGGTATGCGCGGCAAACGCGCTCGGAAGTGGTGGCGCGAAACGGCATGGTGGCGACCAGCCAGGCGCTGGCCGCGCAGGCAGGACTCGGCATCCTGCAGCAGGGCGGTAATGCGATCGATGCGGCCGTTGGCGCCGCGGCCGTTCTCAACCTGATCGAGCCGACCAGCACCGGTGTGGGCGCCGACGTCTTCGCCGTCATCTACATCGCAAGCGAAAAGAAACTGCATTTTCTCAATGCAAGCGGTACGGCTCCGACGGGCGCGACGCTGCAGCGCTACAACTCGCTTGGGTACTTCTGGAATCCCAACAACTTCGCGTTCGGCTCCGGCATGCCGCGCGGGATCCTGTCCGTGACGGTTCCCGGCGCCGCCTGGGGTTGGGACGAAATGCAGACGAGGTTCGGAAATCTGACGTTCAAGGAAACGCTTCAGCCCGCCATCGACTACGCGGAGAACGGCGTCCCGATCCAGGAACGCGTCGCGAACTTCAATCTTCCGAACGCGCTCGGACCGGATCCGTCGTCTCCGGCGAACTGCTGCACGCAGCGAGATCCGGATTCGGTGGCGGTGTGGATGCCTTTCAACGGGCGCGGACCGGCGCTCGGTCAAGCGTTTCGCAATCCCGACCTGGCGAAGACGTTCCGGCTGTTGCAGCGCTATGGACGCGACGTTTTCTACAAAGGAGAGATCGCGCAGGCAATCGTGGCCAAGTCGAACGCACTTGGCGGCACGATGACCCTCGAGGACCTCGCGAACTACCATGGCGAGTGGCAGGAAGGCGCCACGACGAACTACCACGGCTATGACGTATGGGAGTTGCCGCCGCCGTCGCAGGCGTGGAACGCGCTCGAGATCCTCAACATTCTCGAAGTGTGTGTGCCGCAATGGACGAATGGTAAGACGCTTGCCAGTCTTGGGCCCAAGGACCCGCTCTATTGGCACCTGATGATCGAAGCGAAGAAGTTGGGCTACGCCGACCTTACGTTTTATAACGCGGACCCCAATTTCGAGACGATTCCACTGACCAGGCTGCTCTCGAAGTCGTACGCTGCAAGCCTGTGCAGCCGGGTCAGCCCGACGCAGGCTTCGCAAACGCAAGCCGGCCCGGCTGACGTGGGCGGTACGATCGTGATGTCGACGGCGGACCGCTGGGGCAACATGGTCGCTTTCGTGAATAGCAACTGGGGCGGTTTTGGCTCGGGAATCACCGTGCCTGGCTATGGCTTCCTGCTGCACAATCGCGCGCAGCAATTCACGCTCGACCCCACGAGTGCCAACCTGATCGAACCGCACAAGCGCCCGTACAACACATTGGCATCCGGCTTCGTAATGAAGGATGGCAAGCCTCTGATGACGATCGGGCTCATGGGTGGTGACATGCAGGCCCAAGGCCATGCGCAGACGCTGGTGAACATCATCGACCTCGGCGCGAACGTGCAGGCGGCCACGGACATGGCGCGTTTTCACCATGACCAGGTGGACAATGAAGTTGATCTCGAAACGCAACTGTTCAATATCGTCGGAGGTCCGCTCGCCGCGATGGGACACAAGGTGGTGCCCGCGAATGGCGGTGCAGTCGGTGGATTCCAGGCGATCATGTTCGTGGCCGACCCCAATGCGCCACAAGCGACGGGGGGTCCCGGCAATGCGTGCAACGGTGCAGCAGCCGCGCACAATTCGAAATGCCCGCTGCAACCGATCAAGGGCTTCTACCGTGCGGGATCGGATCACCGCAAGGATGGTGCGGCCGTCGGCTATTGACGTTCGACGCGATGCGCTCGAACCGCAGATAAATCGCTGAAGCAGGCGCGACGCATCGCGCGTCTACACTGCCCCTCGCCAAGCGAACCTTGGCGGGGGGTGTCTTTGTCCAAGCCCCACATTGGTTCGAATGTCTACGTCAATGCGCTTCGTGCGTTTGATCGCCATGGAAACTCGCAGGCTGACCATCTGTGCCAGCTTGGCGCTGTTGGTCGGTTGCGCGCAGCCTACCGCCCCGTCACCGTCTGATTCCCGACCGGCATCGTCCGGCGCGTCGATATTGGAACTCGTGCAAGCGGTTCGGGCCGAGCCCGCCAAGAAGCCGCTGTTGGCGCGTTCGTTGATGAGCGGAACGCTGTTCATCATTCCGGACCCCCACGCGCCTACGCTTGCCGCGCTTTCATTCCAGCAGAACGAGCGCGCGTTCATTCCGGTATTCTCGGACCAAAAGACATTTGATCAGGAGGCCTTCGGGACCGGATTCGCCGGCAAGGCGGTCGCCGTATCGGGCGATCGTTTCGCGGGTTTGCTGAAAGGCGACGAAACCGTCATCCTCAATCCCGGCCACCGTCCCGCCATCGAATTCCACGCATCCGAGCTCAAATCTGCCACGAGGCGATAGGATGTGCGCGAGCGGCCACCGCTTTTGATCGTTGGAGATCGTTCGCATGCACGCCCGCCGGCCGCGAATGACCACTTCAAGGGAAGCGATATGAATCGATTCGAGTCGCCGCGCAATCCAGTTCGTTCCAGTGCCCCGCGGCTGCTGTCCGCCGTTCTCGCCCTCATCGCATCGATTTTGACGTCCTGGGCGGCCGCACAGGACGCGTATCCGTCGAAGCCGATCACGCTCATCGTGCCGTTTCCACCCGGTGGCGTCGCCGACATCGTCGGTCGTCCGTTTGCCGATGCGTTATCGCGTGAACTGAAGACACCCGTCGTCATCGAGAACAAGCCGGGCGCCGGCGGCGGCATCGGCATGGGCAGCGTCGCGAAGGCGAAACCGGACGGTTACACGCTGCTGCTCGCGCTGTCGTCGATTTCGATCCTGCCCGAAGCGGACAAGGTGCTCGGACGTGCGCCGCTTTACCAGCTCGATCAGTTCACGCCGATCGCTCGCCTCACCGCCGATCCGACGGTGCTCGCAGTGCGCGCCGACAGCCCGTGGAAAACGCTGCAGGATTTCGTCGACGACGCGCGCAAGCGTCCGGGCGCGATCACCTACGGCTCATCGGGAAACTACGGCACGATGCACATGCCGATGGAGATGTTCGCGCACAAGGCGAACGTCAAGCTCCTGCACGTTCCGTTCACCGGCGGTGGGCCGGCGGTGATTGCATTGTTGGGTGGACAGGTCGATGCGTTGTCCACGGGGCCGTCGACGGTGCTGCAGCACGTCAAGGCCGGCAAGATCCGCGTGCTCGCGTCATGGGGCGATCACCGGCTCGCATCGCTGCCTGACGTTCGCACGCTGTCGGAAGCGGGTTACGACGCCGTGTTCTTCCAGTGGTCCGCCTTGTTTGCGCCCGCGGGAACACCGGAGCCCGTCGTCGCTCGCTTGCGCGAGGCGGCAAAGATTGCGGCCGCGGACGCGCGCTTCGTCAGCACACTCGCAACCGTGGAAACGCCCGTGCAGTACCTGGACGCACCGGAGATGCGGCGGTTTTGGGAAGCGGATGCAAAGAAGCTCGCTGAAGCGGTGCAGCGCGTCGGCAAGGTGGAATGACCCGCGCGACGCTGCTGGACTGCCCGCTCACTGCCAGTTCCGGAGAACCTCGCGGCATCGCGCGGACGCCCGTTGCATAAAAAAACCCCGCGGGCATCGCCCGCGGGGTTTGAAGGCTGTATCAATCAGGAGGAGAGAATTGATACAGTGAGACACCACCACCACCGATCTGGGGACGCCGGCAATCGTTTCAAGCCGACACCCAGCAGCCGACACGGGTCGGCGTTACGTCTTAAGCGGCGCGCCTCGTCTTCGCGTTGTTCGTTCCGACCTTCGTCGCGTTTGCGGCGGCAGCGCGCACGCTCGCATCAGCCAGGTCGACGACCTGCTTCGTCGCCTTCTGGAACTGGTCGAACG
>JAICVH010000309.1 GCA_025935435.1 Burkholderiales bacterium | reverse complement strand
GACCGGCTTCAATACGATCACTACGGTGTTGTCGACGCCGACGACCACGTCGTTCACGTACACGCTGCCATCTGCGCTTGGTGGCGCCGCTTCAACGGTCGGCAAGAGCACGTCCAACACCGCGACTGCCGTCGCGGCCGCACATGGATTGACCACGGGACAATCGGTGACGATCGCCGGTGCAACGCCCAGCGGCTATAACGGCGTATTCGGCGCAACCGTCGTCGACGCGAACACGTTTACGTACGTCTACAACGTCGCCGCGCCGTTGGCAGCATCGAGCGGGACGATCACGGCGTCAGTCGGTGGGGGCCGCACGACCTTGATCAACTGGGTGCGTGGCCTCGACACCCAGGACGAGAACGTCAATTCCAATACGACGGACGTGCGCGCCTCGATTCATGGCGACGTTCTTCACACTCGTCCCGTTGTCTTGAACTACGGCGTGACCGGGACCAGCGATAACGTCTATGTCTTCTACGGCGGGAACGACGGCATCTTCCGTGCGGTCAAGGGCGGCCAGGCCGCGACGGACGGCAAGGAGCAGTGGGCATTCATCGCGCCGGAGTTCTTCGGAAAGCTCAAGCGCCAGTACGACAACAGCCCTTCCGTGCTTTACCCAAGTACGCCGTCGGGCATCGTTCCGACGCCCACGCGTCGCGACTATTTCTTCGACGGCCCGGTCGGTTCCTACGTCGAGCGCGACACCGCGGGAGCGATCTCGAAAGCGATTCTCTACATCGCGGGACGCCGCGGCGGCCGCTTCATCTACGCGCTTAACGTTCTAGACCCGGCCAATCCCGTAGTCCTGTGGAAGAAGAGCTGCCCGAACGCGACGGGGTCGACAGGATGTGATGCCGGTTTCGACGCGTTGGGCCAGACGTGGTCGACGCCGCAGATCGTGCGTGTGAACGCGAATACCAACCCGATCGTCATCTTCGGCGGGGGCTACGATCCGGCGGAAGACGATGAGACCGCCCTGCCTGTGAGCGATACGATGGGAACGGCGGTGTACGCCCTGGACGCATTCACCGGCGATCTCAAGTTCGCAGCAGGCACCAACCTCGGCAGCGCTCCGTCGGGTGCGACGTTCAAGACCGTGAGCGGGATGACCTTCGGCGTTGCGGCGGATCTTCTGACGATCGACCGGACGCAGGATGGTTTTTTCGATCGAGCCTATGCAGCCGATCTCGGCGGCAACGTCTGGCGGCTGGACATGGATGCGGCCACCTTCGCGGGATGGAATGTCTGGAAAATCGCGTCGGTCGCCAATCGCAGTTCAATTGCGACCGCGCGGAAGTTCCTGTTCGCGCCCGACGTCGTTTTCGGCAAGACGTACGACGCCGTCGTGATAGGGTCGGGTGACCGCGAACACCCGCTCGCGACCAACACGTCGTACGGCGTTCAGAACCGCGTCTACATGTTCAAGGACCCCAACATCGGCACCACGGGGGCGGATCTCAATTTGACGAATACGGGTACGTCGACCGGCACCGACGTGTTCAATGCTACGAACACGAGCACCGTTCCGACCGATGCGCTGGGCTGGTACATCGATCTCGCCGCCGGTGAGAAAGTGATCAACGGTCCGCTGGTGCCGCCGGGTGGAGCGCTTATTTTCGGCACGAACCAGCCGTGTGCATCCGGCAAGCTGACCACCAGTGGATTCTGCGACACGTCGGGCACGTCGACGACGTTGAGCTGTACCGGGAATCTCGGCGTCGCCCGCCGCTACAGCATCAACTATCAGACCGCGGCGGGGCAGGGCTACACCGACAGCTCCGGTCAGTCCGTTCGGTCCCAGCTCGCACCCGGCGGTGGTTTCCTGCCGTCTCCGGTGGCGGGCGTCGTTGAAATTGCCGGCGTGCCGTACATGTTCGTGACCGACAACCCGCTCAACCCGGGAGGCGTCATTCCGACAAGCGTGTCCGTTCCGCAGAAGCGGTTCCGCACGTACTGGAAGGAACAGCTCGAGTAGCAGGCTTTCCATCGTTCGAAGCCCCAGTTCGCAAGCCGCGAACTGGGGCTTCTCATTTCAGACTGGCGCGCGATAGTCGATGGCCACGCTCGTTCAATCCGAACTTCGCTTCCGCACGGATGTGGAACGAGCTGAACGGGGATGGATTCTTGCGGCGTGCGCGTTCGTTTCCGTCGCGTCGCACCTAATGATGTTGTCGATCGGTACCGCGCGATGGGAAGGCGAGGAACGCGCTTCATCATCGCCGGCGCATGTGCTACGCGTGAACGTCCTTCCAGCGGCCGATTCATCTCCGGATCGACCGCTTGAGGCTTTGGAGCGCCTTGCGCCGATGAAACCTCGCAGCTGGACGCCGCCTAAACTCATCCCGATGGCCAGGTCGGACTGGGATAGCACATTCGACGAAGCGCAATACCATTCGGCCGCAGAGCTGACAGCCAGGCCGGTTCCGTTGAGCTCGATTGCAGTTCCTTATCCGAAGGACGTGCAGCAAGGCGGTTCCTGGAGCGCGCTGCTCGCGATTTTCATCGACGAAAACGGAGTCGTCGCACGCGTCAACGTCTTGGGCGCCAAGCTTCCGTTTCCATTCGAACATGCGGCGGTTACGACATTCGGCGCTGCACGATTCCAACCCGGCCGCATTGGCGACAAACCCGTCAAGTCTCGAATGGTCGTCGAGGTCATGTTCGAGAATGCTCCCGAGGCCGCGCGCGACGCGACCTCGACGCCAACACCAGTAAGTATCGAGAGGTCTGTCGACACGCGGTGAGGCATAATTCGCGCATGGGCCGTTAGCTCAGCTGGTAGAGCAGCGGACTCTTAATCCGTTGGTCGTAGGTTCGATCCCTACACGGCCTACCAATGACGAAGGGCTTGGCGACCGATCGCCAAGCCCTTCTCCTTTTTCCACGGGACTAAAAATTACGCCAGCGCTCGCCGGCCACTCATCCTGAGTCCCTGGCCGGTGCGCTCACAGCGCCGCGCATTCGCCAATCTTCTGACCGGCCACGTCGTTGACCTCGCCTTCGCTATCGCCGATCTGAGCCGGCGGCGTGTTGCGCAGGCATACGAGATTGCCGCCGATGATGTTCGTCACGATCTCGGTCGAGTCGAGGATGCCGGTTGCAGGGTCAACGCGCGTGCCTGCGGTGTCGATCACCGAGACGTTACCGCCGATCGTGTTACGAATGATCCCGAACCACGCGCCTTCCCAGCCGTTGACGATGACGTTGCCATCGATGACGTTGTCCTTGATGGGGAACACGAGGCCGCCCGGATCGACCATCGTGATGTCGCCCCCACCGTTCGAAATGACGTTGCCGTGAATCGTCGTGAAGTCGATGAACATCGTCAGCGCCTGGCTCGCAACGATGTTGCCATTCACCGTGACGTTGCCGACCCATGCCGGCGGGCTGAAACCACAATCGTGGTACCCGAACGTGCAACCCAGGCCGAGTTTCGCATCCTTCGCGACGTTCACATTGCCATTGATGGTCAATTGCGTGCCGGCGTACGCCGCGTCCAAGTAAGCACCCGGCTTCACGCTCACGTTGCCGTTGATCGTGACTTCCCCTTTGATCGTGCACGTGCCAGTCACGGTAAGCCCGTTGTAGACGCCCGGCGCAATCTCGCCTCCCGAACACGTCTCATGACCAGGCTGCGCGGCCAGCGCCGACGACATACCCAACCCGAACAAGATTACGGCGCTGCCGCAGAGCAAGCTTTTGCTTTTCTTCATGATTCCTCCGATGGAAACCGATGTGGCGCGGGTCGAATGCGACGCGCGTCAGCCACTCTCTGCCTCGCGCGCGCTGCGCGCAAGCACTAGGCGACGGCCGTGCAAAACTGAGGCATCAGTCCCTGCTCGGCGCCAGCCTGAAATGCGCCACCTCCTGCATCTCTAGCAGGGTCCGCTGCAATGCGCTTACGTTATCGGGCCGGCTCGACCAGATGACGGTTCGGTATTGAACAAGTGGCGGCGAACCGTGCAACCGATACGACATCTCGCGCATGGCAAAGCCATGGCGACGAACGAGGTCGCGAAAAGCAGCTTCGTCGATTGCCCGCGCGCGCTCGAACTCGACCT
>JAICVH010000331.1 GCA_025935435.1 Burkholderiales bacterium | reverse complement strand
CGGTCGGATGCAGAAACGTTCGCACGCCGACGACGGCGAACGGATCGGGAACGCCGCTTCGCAAAAGCAGCGCCGGCGAGCCGATCGCACCCGCGGCGCTCACGAACGTTCGAGCGCGCACCCGGATACGGCGCGACGTGACCGCACCTCGGGCGTCGAGCGGAGCGCATTCGACGCTATCGACTGCGTCACCGCGCATGACGAGCCGCAGCGCACGCGCACGCGTGACGAGCGTGGCACCGCGGTCGAGCGCATGCGGGATCGTCGTGACGAGCATCGACTGCTTGGCATTGGTCGGGCAACCCATGCCGCAGTAACCGAGATTCCAGCAGCCGGTGACGTTGCGCCGAATCGCCTGCCACGAAAGACCGAGTGCAGCGGCGCCGCGCGCAAGCGCTGCGTTGTTCGCGTTCGGTGCGACGGTCCATGGCGCAATCGCGAGGCGTTCCTCGATGCGCTCGAACCACGGTGCGAGTTCCGGAACGCCGAATCCGTTCACGCCGTGGGCGGTTCGCCAGTGCGCGAGCGTCGCCGCCGGCGTGCGAAAGGAACTCGTCCAGTTGACCGTCGTGCCGCCGCCAACGCAGCGACCCTGCAGAATGTTGATCGCCTTGTCCGCGGTCTTGCGGGCTGCGGATTCCTGGTAAAGCTCGCGATACGCGTCGGCCTCGCGCATGCGGAAATCGCTCGACGAGCGCAGCGGTCCTTCCTCGATCATCAGCACGCGCAAGCCCGCATCGGTCAGGACCTCTGCTGCGATGCCCCCGCCCGCTCCCGTGCCGATGATCGCGACGTCGGCTTCGAGCGTGACGTCGCGGTCGAGCGTCGTGGCGTCGACGACCGACCACCCCCGTTGCAGGCCCGCCCGAATCGGATCGGTGATCGCGTCGGTCCCGTGCGACGACGTCGACACGGCTGCGATCGCGGCGATCGAGTCCGTCGTCATCGAAGGGTCGGCGGGCCGGGATAACCGATCGGCGGCCACGCGCGTGCATTCGCATACCACGCGGCCATCGTCAGTTGATGCAGCGCGTCGTACGCCGTGCGCTTCAACGACCAGCGGCTCTTTTGCAGTCGGGTGAGGAAGGCGTCGGCCTCGGCCAGCGAGGCGCTGCGCCACGGCCCGTTCATCCCCGCGATCACGTACTGGATCGGCGGGAAGGCGAGAAGCGTGAACAGCGTCGACAATTCATCGCGCGTGATCGGCGGGAGTCCGTCGATCGCAATGGCCATCGCGGCCACCGTATCGTCGATCGCGGCCTGACGCTCGTTCGCCTCCGTCGGCAACGCACCGTCGAGGAATGCCGGTATCAGTGCGTGCAGGATGTCGACGGTCGCTCGCGACAAGGACGGCGGTGCCGTTGCCGCCGCGTCGAGTGCCGCTGCCGGCCGCAACCAGTGCGCAGTCGCCAGCACCAGCGCGCCGGCGACGCCGGTGAACAGGAACCGCCGCCGCGAGACATTGACGACGCGCGAGGAATTCACTGCAGGGACGGCGACGTGCCGTACTGGACGCTCATGTCGGAACGATAGGCGCAACTTCATAGAGCAAACAATCTAAATCATCCCGCTAGACTGTGCGTTGATGACGATGACGAACGCCCCGGGCGCAGCAGCCGCACTGCTGCGGGCGCTCGAACGCGTCCACCAGCATCATGTCGAGCGGAGCGCCAATCCGGAGCTCGGCAAGGCGCTCACGCATCTCGCCGGCTGGCAGTCACGGCGCCTGCGCAACACGTATGCGGATCTCGAGCAATCGCCGCGCTATGCGCGCGCCATGGCCTTCTTCGAGTCGGATCTCTACGGCAGTGCGGATTTCGCGCGCCGCGACGCTGATCTTTTGCGTGTCGTCCCGGCGATGCGACGCATGCTGCCGAACAGCGCAATCGGCGCGGTGGCTCTCGCCGTCGAATTGAATGCGCTGTCCCAGGATCTCGATCTGCTGATGACGTCGCAGCTCGGCGCACGCGCGACGAGCTTCAGCGTGGTCGACTATTGCGTAGCGTATCGCCGCATGGGACGCTATGACATGCGCCGGCAGCAGATCGAGCTCATTGCCGCGGTGGGCATGGCACTCGACCGGCTGGTGCGCAAGCCCATGGTGCGCACGGCGCTCGGCGTGATGCGCAAACCCGCGCATCTGGCGGGATTGTCGGCGCTGCAGGACTTTCTCGAGCGCGGATTCGAGGCGTTCTCGCACATGCGCGGTGCCGACGAATTTATCGCGACGATCGTCGCGCGTGAAACGGCGATCGGCGAGTCGATCGCCGCGGGCAGCAACACGCCGTTTCCCGCACCGGCGTGACGTCAGGCGCTTTTCGTTCCGCCCGTCAGCTTGTCGAGCTGTGCGTGTATCTCCCGCTCGATCGCGGGCTTGAGCGGCGTCAACAGAAACCCGAGCGTCACTTCGAGCCGGATGTCCGCTCGGCCAACGTGCATGCTGCCCGAAACTCCGGGTCGCTCGAAGTGCACGTGATCGCCCTCCCAGTTCCAGGCGAGGTCGAAACGCTTCTCGAGGTCGTTCGCCAGCCGTTCGGCGACGCTCTTCGCCTTGGTATGGGACAGGTTATGACGCTTGGCGATGGAGATCTTCGCCATGCGTCCGCCCTGTCCCGTGCCCGCTCTCTCGGCTACGCGACGCGCGGTTCGGACGAACGCGATTCGTGCCGCGTTTCGGCTGCGTCGATCTGGCGCAATTCGCCATTCACCGTGCCGCCCTCGGCGACGACGAGCTTGCCGTAGCGGACCGTCCCCGTCACACGCCCGGTGCCGTGAACGACGAGCTTGGTGCGCGCCGTCAGTTCGCCGGAGAACTCGCCGTGGATCTCGGCGATGTCGATCACCGCCGTGCCCGTCAGCGTGCCGGGCTTGGAGATTTCCATCACCTTGCTGTTGATCGTAGCGTCGACCTCGCCTTCGATGACGAGCACGTCGCAATTCGAAATCTCGACGCCTTTGAGCTTGATATTGACGCCGACGAAAAGCTTGCTGCCGGCGACCTCTTCCGGAGAGGGCTGCGGCGCCAGTTCGCGCGGTGCGGGGTGTGATTCGGCGGCGAGCGGCGTGCGGGCGGGCGCAGCGGACTGGGCTGGCTCGGCGGTCGGCGCGGGCGCCGGCCGCACGCTCGACGTGACGTTCGGGCCGGTGGTGGCCGGCTTGGGGGGCTGAGCGTTCGTCGAGGTCGGCTTGGCCTCGGGCTTGTTCGACTCCTTGAGATCGACCCAGCGGTCGTTGCGTCCTAGATTGAGCATGGCGAAGGTCCTCGAATGGGCGGCGTATGCCAATGTCATCATGCGCCGGCCGCGCGGCTTTGGCAAGCGAATCCGAAGGTTGCGGTTCGGCTCGGAAAAGGGCTGGCACGTCGCCCATTGACGCGTGCATCGATCGAACGTAAGCTTCAAACGAACGTTTGAAAGAAGTGTCCATGCCGAAAACGAAAATCCAGCCGATCACGCCCGCAACCACGGTCCCGCGCGTCGCGGTCAAACCCCGGAACACGAAACCCGGGATAGCTCGCTCGAACGGCGCTGCCACCGTCGTTCCACTCCATGGCGCCGGTCCGGCAGAAACGACCGCGCGCATTCTCGATGCGGCCGAGCAGCTGTTCATGGAGCACGGTTACGAAGCGACGAGCCTCCGGGCGATTACCGCGGCCGCCGCCGTGAATCTGGCCGCGGTGAACTATCACTTCGGCAGCAAGGAAGAACTGTTTCAGGCGGTGTTGACGCGGCGGCTCGATCCAATGAACCAGCGCCGGCTCGAACTGCTGACGCGGTTCGAGTCGGAAGCGGCGCCGAAACCGCTCGGCTGCGACCGCATTCTCAGTGCGCTTCTGATTCCGGCGCTGAAGCTCGCACGCGACCCGGAACGCGGCGGATCGAAT
>JAICVH010000164.1 GCA_025935435.1 Burkholderiales bacterium | reverse complement strand
GGCCCGGGGCGGCCCGTCGCCGATTGGCAGGCAGTCAGCGTGCAGGCGCACGTGACCCGGAACGCCACGCCGCCCAGCAATAGTCGCGCAACACGACATTCCATCGCAGGCGAATTAGTGTGCAGGCGCGCGTGACTGAGCGGCGAGCATAGCGAGCTCGAGCAACGCGCCTTCCGCCGTTCTACGCCGAAAGCGACGGGCCGCCCCGAGCTTTCGGCGCTGGCATCCCGGGCCAAAGTATCGTGGGAGCGGCACGTGGCACCTCGTAACACGCAGCCACGGGCCCAAACAACCACCCGCCTTTACCGCGACCGAAACTTTGGCACGTCCCGCCTAAGGAAATGCCGGTATATGCGGATCGATGCCCCGGTCCTCGGCTTCCGGGTGCTGCGTGTTCAGCAATTCACGCACCTCGTTCACGCGGTGCTGCGGCACGTCGGCCATCATCAGGATCTTGCCTTCGTCGATCGCCTGCGAAAACTGCTTGAGGCGCGAATTCGGCACTGCACTTCCGACCATGCTCGACACCCATGCGCCAAACAACGCACCGGCAAGGCCTGAGCCGAGCACGATAACGATCTGAAAGCGATCTTCGCTGCCCATCGTCATGACAACGACGGCGCCGAGAATCACGCCGAGCAGCGCACCGAGCGCAAGGCCGACCTGCGCACCATGGACGAGATCCGATTTTTGCAGGTGATTCGCTTCATGCAGCCCGTCCATCGACGTGCCGCGGCGCGCGAGAAAGTGAATATGCCGCTCCTCGATTCTCGCAAGCAGCAGGTCATCCATCATCCGACGAGCGCTCGCCAGGTCCGGCATGATGAAATAGAGTCTGCGACGCATCGTGTCCTCCATTGAGAGCCGCACTCGCAGCCCAGCTATCCGCCGACGCCACCGGATTGCCGCGGATCGGGCGATGCCTGCGGACACTCTACGGCCGCCACCGTGCGACTGCAACCCCTCGCGTTTCCGAAGGAGTGCCCGTGTTCGCTCGTATTGCATACATCGTCTCCCTCCTCTTCCTGACGATCGGTGCTGCCACCGCGCAGGTGCGCATCGGCCTGATGGTGTCCGCGACGGGGCCGACGTCCGCGATCGGCATCCCACAAAAGAACACCGGAGACATCCTGCCGCGCACGATCGCCGGCGCGCGCATTGAATACATCTCGCTCGAGGATGGCGGCGACACGACGCGCGCCGTGCAGAACGTCAAGAAGCTGGTGCAGGAGAACAACATCGACGCATTGATCGGGCCGTCCACGACGCCGAACGCATTCGCGATTCTCGACGTCATCGCGGACGCGAAGATTCCGATGATGGCGACCGTCGGCACGTCTGCCGTCGTCGAGCCCCTCGACGCCAAGAAACGCTGGGTGTTCAAGACGACGCAGAACGATGATCTGATCGCCGCGGCGCTGCTGTCGCACATGACGAAGCACGGCGTGAAGACGGTCGGCTTCATCGGCTTCAACGATCCGTACGGCGAAAACTGGCTCAAGGTGTTCGGTGCGCTAGGCGACCAGGCCGGCGTCAAAGTTATTGCCGTCGAGCGGTACGCCCGCACCGATTCGAGCGTCACCGGTCAGACGCTGAAACTGATCGCAGCAAAGCCGGACGCAGTGCTGATCGCCGCCGTCGGCGGGCCTGCAGTGCTACCGCAGGCGACGCTGCGCGAGCAGGGCTTCAAGGGAACGATCTACCAGACACACGCGGTGGCGACCGACGACTTCATCAAGCTCGGCAAGGACAAGGTCGAAGGCACGGTGCTCGCCGCAGGTCCGATGCTCGTGATCGATGAGATACCGGATTCAAATCCGACCAAGAAGGTCGCGCTCGCGTACATCGCCGCCTACGAAAAGCAGTTCGGCAGCAAACCCGCGACGTTCGGCGCGAATACGTGGGATGCGGGATTGCTTTTGGAACGCGCGCTTCCGGTCGCACTGAAAGCGGCACAGGCCGGGACCGAAGCCTTCCGCGCGGCGTTGCGCGATGCACTCGAGCACGAACGCGAAGTCGTCGGCTGCCAGGGTGTCTTCAACATGTCACCGACAAATCACAACGGCATGGACGAGCGCGCCCGCGTGCTCATCACCGTGCGCGACGGGAAATTTCGCTTGCTGAAGGACTGACGCGAGGCGAGCATCGCTTCCAGCGCGCAGCCGGCCGACGCAGCGACGACCGCCATCGTCGGCGTGCTGCTCGCCGCTGGCCGCGGCACACGGTTTGGCGGCGACAAGCTGCGCGCACGATTGTCCGGTGGGTCGGATGGCCTGACCATTGGCGCAGCGGCGGGCAGGCATCTGATCGAAGCGCTGCCAACGTCGGTTGGCATCGTGCGCGTCGGCGACAAGGCGCTCGTGGCGGAGCTCCTGGCCGTTGGCCTGCGCATCGTCGAGTGCGCCAACGCCGACGACGGCATGGGTGCGAGCCTCGCGTGCGGCGTGCGTGCGACACACGACGCCCATGGCTGGGTGGTTGCGCTTGGCGACATGCCGTGGATCGACCCGGCGACGATCCGCGCGGTGGCGGCCGCCATCGCATCGGGCGCGAGCATTGCTGCGCCTTCGTTCCGCGGGACCAGGGGCCATCCCGTCGGATTCGGGCGAGGCCATGTGCACGCGCTGTGCGCACTGACCGGGGATGCGGGCGCGCGCTCGATCGTCGAACGCGAGCGCGCAAGCGTCACGTTAATCGACGTCGATGATGCAGCCGTGCTGCGCGATATCGACACGCCCGGAGACCGCTGACGAGTGGTCACGGCGCGCCGGCTCGCGAACCTAGACTTCGCAGAGGTCGGGGCGCCGGCCGGCGACGACGTCAACGTGAGAGCGCATTCGAGTCGATCGTCCCGTTTGCCGGCGGGGGCGCCGTTTCGTTCATCGCCGCGTGCCCCGTCAGAACAGCACGTCATTCGACGCTGATTTGCGCATCGCGAAGTTCCACAACTGACGATGCCAGGCGTCGCAGGGCGACGCGCAATGCAGTTGGCTAGATGGCTGCGATGGGAATTTTTCCGATCCGCTGCTGCCATTCGCGCGGACCCGTTTCGTGCACCGATTGCCCGGTTGCATCGACGGCGACGGTGACCGGCATATCGACGATGTCGAATTCGTAGATCGCTTCCATGCCGAGGTCGGCAAACGCAACCACACGCGATTGGCGGATCGCCTTTGAAACGAGGTACGCCGCTCCGCCGACCGCCATCAGGTAAGCGGCGCGATGTCGGCGAATCGCGTCGATTGCAACCGCACCCCGCTCGGCCTTGCCGATCATCGCCAGAAGTCCCGTCTTCCCGAGCATCATTTCGGTGAACTTGTCCATCCGCGTCGAAGTCGTCGGTCCCGCAGGACCAACCACTTCGTCGCGCACTGGGTCGACCGGGCCAACGTAGTAAATGACACGATTGGTGAAATCGACCGGCAGCGGTTCACCGCGGGCGAGCATGTCCGCGATGCGCTTGTGGGCGGCATCGCGGCCGGTCAGAATGCGCCCGTTCAGCAGCAACCGTTGTCCCGGCTTCCAGCTCGCGACTTCCGCGGCGGTGAGCGTGTTGACGTCGACACGCTTCGACTCCGGCGCTGGCGACCAGTGGACGTCGGGCCACGTCGCGAGATCGGGCGGTTCGAGCTGCGCAGTCCCACTGCCGTCGAGCGTGAAATGCGCGTGTCGCGTCGCCGCGCAATTCGGGATGATCGCGACCGGCAGGCTCGCCGCGTGCGTCGGATAGTCGAGAATCTTGACATCGAGCACCGTCGTCAGTCCGCCGAGACCCTGTGCGCCGATCCCGAGCGCATTCACCTTGTCGTAGAGCTCGATCCGAAGTTCCTCGAGGCGATTCGACGCCCCGCGCGCCTTCAGCGCATGCATGTCGATCGGTGCCATCAACGCCTCTTTCGCGAGAAGCATCGCTTTTTCGGCGCTGCCGCCGATGCCGATGCCGAGCATGCCCGGGGGACACCAGCCGGCCCCCATCGTGGGCACGGTCTTCATGACCCATTCGACGATCGAATCCGACGGATTCAGCATCGTGAACTTGGCCTTGTTCTCCGAACCGCCCCCCTTGGCCGCGATGCGTACGTCGATGGTGTCGCCCGGAACCAGATCGAAGTGCACGACCGCAGGCGTGTTGTCCTTGGTGTTCGAACGCTTGCCGGCCGGATCACTCAGGATCGACGCGCGCAACGTGTTGTCCGGATGCAGGTAAGCGCGCCGCACGCCCTCGTTCACCATGTCGGTGACGCTCATCGTGGCGTCGGGAAAACGCACGTTCATGCCGACGCGGACGAACGCGACGACGATGCCCGTGTCCTGGCAGATCGGCCGATGGCCCTCGGCACACATACGCGAATTGGTCAGGATCTGCGCGATCGCATCCTTGGCCGCCGCGGACTCCTCGTGCGCGTAGGCATCGCCAAGCGCAGCGATGTAATCGGCCGGGTGGTAGTACGAGATGTACTGCAGCGCGTCGGCAACGCTCTGGATCAGGTCTTCCTGGGCGATCGAAGTCACGTTGCCGGTATTCATGCGTGCGAGCCGTTGCGCGTCATGTCGCGCACGTGCGTCGGTGTCGGCAGGATGCGATCGACGGCGGCGATCGCCATCGCCGACAGCAGGAACGCCACGTGGATGATCGTCTGGTACATCAGTGTCTTGTTGTCGTACGCCTGCGCGTTGATGAACGTGCGGAGCAGGTGGATCGACGAGATGCCGATGATCGCCGTCGCGAGCTTGACCTTGAGCACGCTGGCGTTGACGTGCGACAGCCACTCAGGCTGGTCGGGATGATGCTCGAGATCCATCCGCGACACGAACGTCTCGTAGCCGCCGATGATCACCATGATCAGCAGGTTGGAGATCATGACGACGTCGATGAGGCCGAGCACCAGCAGCATCGTGATCGTCTCGCGCCCCATCTTGAAGTCGGGTGATGCGCCGGGCGGCGTCACGCTCGCGATCACCGCCTGGGCAGACGCGCTGTCGCCCATCGTCGCCTGCACGAGGTGCACGAGCTCGACCCAGAATTGCCACACGTACACGCCCTGCGCAATGATCAGCCCGAGATAGAGCGGCAACTGCAGCCAGCGGCTCATGAAGATGAGTTGGGGCAGCGGGCGCATGCGGGGGTCGGCGGGCGGGCGGAACGTTCGCATCGTCATCGGCGCGCACGAACGGCGCGACGAAAACCAACGATTTTATCATCCGTACGGCGTCCGACCGCGGCGCGCCGATCGCGTTGGCGGTCGCCGACGCGTTCGGTAGACTTGGCTCGTGCCGTCACTAACATGGCGGTCGCGAACCGCTTGCTTACGGAGGAAACGCAATGTCTTCGATCCAGTCCGTCATGCACGAGAGCCGCGTGTTCGAGCCGTCGCCGGCGTGGGCCGCGCAGGCCAACATCCGCAAGGCCGACTGCGAGGCGCTGAACGCCAAGGCGGCGCGTGACTACAACGGATTCTGGGCCGACCTCGCGCGGGAAACGCTCGCCTGGCACAAACCGTTCACCAGGACGCTCGACGAGAGCAACGCGCCGTTCTACCGGTGGTTCGAGGACGGCGAACTCAACGTCTCGTACAACTGCCTCGATCGCAATCTGCAGAACGGCAATGCGGAACGCACGGCCATCATCTTCGAGGCCGACGACGGCAAGGTCACGAACGTCACGTATCGCGAACTGCACCAGCGCGTGTGCCGGCTCGCCAATGGCCTCAAATCGCTCGGGGTGAAGAAGGGCGACCGTGTCGTCATCTACATGCCGATGTCCGTCGAAGGCATCGCCGCAATGCAGGCGTGCGCTCGCATCGGCGCGACGCATTCGGTCGTCTTCGGCGGCTTTTCCGCGAAATCGTTACAGGAGCGGATCGTCGACGCCAAGGCCGTCGCGGTCATCACCGCCGACGAGCAGATGCGCGGCGGGAAACCATTGCCGCTGAAGGCGATCGTGGACGAGGCGCTCGGCATGGGGGGCTGCGACGTCGTACGCCATGTCATCGTCTATGGCCGCACGGGCAACCACGTCGCGTTCACTGGCGGCCGCGATCTATGGATGCACGAGTTGACAGCGAAGCAACCGGACACCTGTGAGCCGGAGTGGGTCGGCGCCG
>JAICVH010000689.1 GCA_025935435.1 Burkholderiales bacterium | reverse complement strand
TAGATCTTCCGATAGTCGTGCCCGCCGCGCGGCAGCTTCTGCAGGTCTTCGTCGGAGAGGTGCGCGACCATCTGCTGGAGGCGCGGATCGGGACCGAAGAAGTGCTCCCGGATGTACGCCCCCGATTCGACCGCGTACTTCTGGAATTCGCCGTCGAGCGTGCTGTTCATCTTGTTGACGAGCACGCCGTCGACGTCGCGGGCGAGGAGGTCGTCCCACTCCCGGCCCCAGATCACCTTGATCACGTTCCAGCCGGCGCCCCGGAACAGCGCCTCGAGCTCCTGGATGATCTTGCCGTTGCCGCGCACCGGCCCGTCCAGTCGCTGCAGGTTGCAATTGACGACGAAGATCAGGTTGTCGAGCGCCTCGCGCGATGCCATGCCGATCGCGCCCATCGATTCCGGTTCGTCCATTTCGCCGTCGCCGCAGAAGCACCAGACCTTGCGGCCATCGGTGTCGGCGAGCCCGCGATCGCGCAGGTATTTCATGAAGCGCGCCTGGTAGATCGCCATCAGCGGTCCGAGGCCCATCGACACCGTCGGGAATTGCCAGAAATCGGGCATCAGCCACGGATGCGGATACGACGCGATGCCGCGACCGTCCACTTCCTGTCGAAAGTTGTCGAGCTGCGCCTCGTTCAAGCGGCCAAGCAAGAAAGCCCGCGAGTAAATACCCGGTGACGAGTGCCCCTGGATGAAGACGAGGTCGCCGGCGTGCTTGTCGGACATGCCGTGCCAGAAGTGATTGAAGCCGACGTCGTAGAGCGTCGCCGCCGACGCGTAGCTTGCGATGTGCCCGCCGACGTTCGTGTGCTTGTTCGCGCGTACGACCATGGCCATCGCGTTCCAGCGCGTGAACGAGCGGATGCGATGCTCGAGATTCTGGTCGCCGGGGATGCGTACCTGCCGTTCGACCGGAATCGTGTTGATGTAGGCGGTGTTCGCCGAAAACGGCAGGAACGCGCCGGAGCGGCGCGCCTTGTCGATCAGTTGCTCGATCAGGAAATGTGCGCGGTCGGGGCCTTCCGCCTCGAGCACGCCGTCGAGCGCTTCAAGCCATTCGCGGGTTTCCTGCGGATCGATGTCGGGGATACGGTCCATGGCCTTCAGAGGGTCGGAGATTGAGGATCGAGGGCAGCAGCGGCCATTCGGGTGGCGGCTGCGTCGCACGAGCCATTGTAGTCATCCGGCGTCGGGTTGACCGCGGTTGCCCAACCGCGGTGTTGTCAATCGTTACGGCTCGTCGAGCGCCTCACTCCTTCATTTGTGAGCGTTGATTCCTGTGGCGAGACGCCTGCAGCCCCAGCGCGGCCAGGGTGCTCACCGCCGCGAACGCCAGGAACCCGCTGCGATAGCTGCCGGTCAGCGACGACAGAAGCGCGAACGACGGTGGGCCGATGACAACACCGGCAAACGTGACGAAGCCGGTTGCGCCCGTGACCTTCCCGGCGGCACCCGGCGGTGCAAGCCGCGCCACTTCGGCGAGCTGCACGCCGTTCCAGCCGATCGCCGTCGCACCGAACACCAGCGCGAGCGTCACGATCACCGGCGCGGGCCACGTCGCGTCGGCGAGCGCCATACCGAACCCGCACGCACCGGCGAGGAGCCCAACCAATGTCAACACGCGCCGCGGCGCGATCAGATGATCCGCGACGTAACCCCAGCCGATGCGGCCCGCCACGCCGCCAATCGTCGCGGCGGTGAGTGCGAAACCGGCGGCGACGAGCGTCCAGTGCAGCGTTTCGGTGAGGTGGACGACGATGAAGCTCATCAGGCACACCTGGGTCGCCGAATACGCGAGCGACGTCAGCGACAGCTCGAGCAGCGTGCG
>JAICVH010000180.1 GCA_025935435.1 Burkholderiales bacterium | reverse complement strand
GTCGGGACGACACCGCAAGTCGTCGCGATTGATGCGAACCAGCGGCTGACCACGGCGTGGTGCGAAAGGATATGGTCGAAAGGCACGAAGCCGGTGTTCAAGGTGTCGCTCGCGAGTGGTCGCGCCGTTTGCGCGACGGGCGAGCACCGACTGTTTGCGCATGATGGTTGGCGCGCAGTCCGCAGCCTGGCCACTGGAGATCGACTCGCCCTCGTACGTTCGACGCCAGAGCCCTTGGCAGCGATCGAGTGGACCGATGACGCAGTCGCGTTGCTCGGCCACCTGGTTGGCGACGGAAGCTACCTCGTCGGTCAGCCATTGCGCTATTGCACGGCGTCGGAAGAAAACAGTGCGCTCGTCCGGGAAGCAGCAACGTCGATGGGCAGCCGGGTAACGCGACACGCCGGTCGCGGTGCATGGCATCAACTCGTGATCGCCGGCAATGGTGATCGCTGGCATGCGAAGGGCGTCGGAGCGTGGCTGAAGACAATGGACATTTTCGGTCAGCGCTCGCATGAGAAGCGCTTGCCGCACGACGTGTTCCGGCTGGCTCGTCGCCAGGTCGCGCTCTTGCTCAAGCATCTTTGGGCGACCGATGGCTGCATTTCGCTGCGGCGCCCGGGCAGTCGCGGCGCTCCACGCGTGTATTTCAGCACCTGCAGTGAGCGCCTCGCGCACGATGTGATGGCACTGCTGTTGCGCCTGGGAATCGTGGCGCGCATTCGGACGACGTTGCAACGCGGAGCTCGCCCCGTTCATGCTGTGGACGTCAGCGGCGCCGATCAGCTTCGCCGATTCGTTGAAGAAGTCGGCGGGTTTGGACCGCGCGCCGGACCGGCCATCCTGTTGCGCGAGCATCTTGATGGGATCGTCGCCAACCCAAACGCCGACACGTTGCCGATCGAGGTCTTCGGGTCGGTCAGGACTGCAATGGACCGCGCCGGAATGACGCAACGCGCAATGGCAGCGGCCCGGGGAACTTCCTACGGCGGCCAATCGCACTTCGCGTTTGCCCCGAGCCGGAGAACCCTCAATTCCTATGCACGTGTGTTGAACGATGCCGAACTCGCTCGTTGGGCCCAATCGGACCTGTTCTGGGACAGGATCACCGCCATCCAACCGGCAGGCGAGCAGGAGGTTTACGACCTGACCGTACCAGGCCCTGCGTGCTGGCTCGCGGATGGGATCGTCAGTCATAACTCGGGCGCGATTGAACAGGACGCCGACGTGATCGTCTTCATCTATCGCGACGAGGTGTACAACCCAGAAACGCAGGACAAGGGCGTTGCCGAAATCATCATCGGCAAGCAGCGCAATGGACCGATCGGCACCGTGCGTCTGACGTTCCTCGGCGAATACACGCGTTTCGAAAGCCTGGCCGCACCGGGCAGCTACTGAATTCACCTTTCCATGACGTACGTCTGGCAAACCCATCTCGGCAACGACGCGCCGTTCGATCCGCGCTATCACACGAATCCACGCTACGAGATCATGAGCTTCATCAACGAGCCGCCAGGCACGGTGCTCGACATCGGATGCGGCGGTGGCGCGACGGGGCGGCTCGTGAAGGAAAAATTCCCCGGTACGCGCGTCGTCGGCATCGAGATCAACGGCAGCGCCGCCGAGCATGCTCGCGGTGTCCTCGATCACGTCGTGTGTGCCGGAGTCGACGACATCGACCCCGCACACGACCTGCCCGATGAACGCATAGCGACCGTGCTGCTGCTCGACGTGCTGGAACACCTCTACGACCCGTGGCGCGCGCTGCAGCGCATCCGCAGCTGGCTCGCAGCCGGCACGCGGGTGATCGCCAGCGTGCCCAATGTTCGCAATCTCGCGACGCTGAGCGAGCTTGCCGGCGGCCGTTTCGAGTACGCAGAGAATGGCGTGCTGGACGTGACGCACGTTCGCTTCTTCACGCGCGATTCCCTGCGCGATCTGTTCGAGCAGACCGGGTTCGACGTCCGCCGGATCACGCCGTTAACGCAGCCCGCCGCCGTCGATCCGGTCGTCGTGCATCGTCGACCGGGCCGGCTCGATACACGAACGCTCAGCATTCGCTACCGTTCGTTCGAAGATCTCGAAGACCTGTACGCGTTGCAATACGTCGTGGACGCTCGCGCAGCCGGGTCACCGGCGCCGGCTCGGACTTGAGCAGCACGATGGCGACGGCGGCGGCACGCGCAGTGTCGCGCAACGATCCATGCCCGTGTGGCAGCGGCAAGCGGTTCAAGGATTGCCACGGTTCCCTGCGCAGCGACGACAGGCCGACGACGCCGCTCCCGACCGCACCGAGAAGCCGCTACCGCCCGGCGGGCGACGACTGGGCGGAGCTTGCTGAAACCGAGCGCGATCGTCTTGGCGCGTTGATGGAAACCGCGCTCAAATACCAGGTCGACGCGCGCGTCCGCGATGCCGAGCGCGCCTATCGCGCGGTGCTCGAGCAGGCACCGCAGACACACGATGCGCTGCATATGCTCGGCGTCGTACGCCTCGGCCTCGGGGATTTCGCGGAGGCCGAGCGGTTGATTCGCGCGGCGATGGCGCTGCGCACGCCGTACCCGGCCATCGAAAAGAACTGGTCGCTCGTCCAGCGGTCGATCGCCGCGCGCGATCGTCGCGGCGTCGAGGTCCTTGCGGAGCACGCGTTGCCGCTGCTGTTCCCCTCGCTGAAAGCAACGCACGCGGTTTCGAGCGCGCCCCCGGCGGCGCGGGCAACGAACGCCCCGCTGCACATCGTCGGCGCCGCACGCGACATCGCTGACGACGAACTCTGGATGACGTCCCGGATATCGCAGTTGCTGTCGCCGCTCGGGCCGATTTGCTGGCGGAATGACGAGCCCAGCGACGCGCAAGCTTGGCGAGCGTTCGGTCGGCATGCCCTCGATCCGTCTACGGGTCGCCAGCCACTTGCCGGCGACATCATTCTGACGAGCGTCGAATGCGACACCGATGCGTGGCTACGCGAGTCGATCGGTCGCGTGCTCGTGTTCGCACGCGCAGCGACGCCCGCGCGTTATCTCGAGCGGCTTCGGCGCATCGCCGCGGATGGTGCGCGGTCGGTCGCGATGGTCTTCCATTCGCATGCTCAGGCGCGCCGTTTCGACCTCGACGAATACGTCGTGGCGCCGCCGGTCGATCTGCCGCTGCTTCCGAATGGGGCTAAGGGGCGGGAGGTGTCGGACGCTGTCCTGCGCGTCGCGACCGTCGGACAGGACGGCCGGCGCGTAATCGCGCCGACCGACGCCGAAATGCTGAAGACGATCGCGAATTGTGCCGGCGCGTTATATCTGTACGACGCAGGTCCGCTGCGTTACGACGTCGGAATGGAGACGCGGATCACGTGCCTGGCGCGCGACGAGCGGCCGCTGCGCGATGTACTTTCGCAGGCCGACGTGTATTTGCATCGGTCGCGGCCGTGGTGGACCGAGGACGCCGCCGACGCGGTGTTCGACGCCATGGCCCTCGGTGTGCCGGTGCTGTGTCATCGCGACTCGACGCACGCGGAGTACGTCGACGACGGCGTCGACGGATGGCTTTACGACGACGACGCGGATCTGCCGGCGCTGGTCGAGGCGTTGCGTGCCGATCCGTCGCGACGCATCGCCGCCGGCGCGGCCGCGCGCACGAAGGCGGAGCGACTGTTCGAGCCGCGCTCGCTGACACAAGCGTACGTCGATGTCGTCGCACGCTGGCGGGCGCGCGCATGACGGAAGAACACCGTCCGCGTGCGCGCCTGGATGCAAACGGCAACGACGCGCTTCGCGCGATCGCGTTTTACCTGCCGCAGTTCCATCCGATTCCCGAGAACGATCTGTGGTGGGGCGCCGGATTCACCGAATGGACGAACGTGACGCGCGCCCGGCCGATCTTTGCGGGGCATTATCAGCCGCATCTGCCCGCCGACATGGGCTTCTACGATCTGCGTGTCGCGCAGACGCGCGTTCAGCAGGCGGCGCTGGCCGCCAGGTATGGCATTCACGGCTTTTGCTATTACTACTACTGGTTCGCCGGCAAGCGGTTGTTGGAGACACCCGTCGAGTCGATGCGCAGCTCGGGCGAGCCTGATTTTCCGTATTGCCTGTGCTGGGCGAACGAGAACTGGACGCGCCGGTGGGATGGCGCGGACAAGGAGGTGCTGATTGCGCAGAACCCATCGCGCGCGGACGACGAGCGACTGCTTCACGAACTGTTGCCGCACTTTCGCGATCCGCGCTACATCCGGGTGAACGGGCGGCCGCTGTTCATCGTCTATCGCATCGGCGATCTTCCCGACGCGACGGCGACCGCGGAACTGTGGCGAACGATCGCGCAGCGCGAGGGAATCGGCGAGCTCTACCTGTGCGCCGCGAAAACCTACGACACCGGCGACCCGACCTTCTATGGATTCGATGCGGTCGTGGAATTTCCGCCGCATGGGCTGCGCACCGTCACGATGCACGAACAGTTGGATCTGCTCGATCCGGAATTTCGCGGAACGGTCGTCGATTATCGCCAGTTCGTCGTGGACTGCGTCACGACACGCGAACCGTCCTATACATTGCATCGGACGGTCATGCCCGGTTGGGACAACACTGCGCGGCGCTTGCACCAGGCGCTCGTATTCGCGCACGCGAGTCCGGAAGTCTACGAACTGTGGACGCGCGAAGTCGCGCTGCAGGCCTGCCGCAAGCCGCCGGGCGAGCGGTTGCTGTTCATCAACGCGTGGAACGAATGGGCCGAAGGCGCCCATCTGGAACCCGACCGGCGCTTCGGCCATCAGTATCTGGCGGCGACTGAACGCGCGTTAGCGTATGCGAACACCCGCGCCGGCGACATTGAATCCCCGCTCGGCGCCGCATTGCGGAGCACGTAACGCGAAGCTTCGGTCAGGCCGGGGTGGTCAGCGCGTGAACCAGTGCGAGAGGTTCTTCCACGCAAACGACAGCGGGTCCGATCCCCAGAACAGCGTGCCGTCGTAGTAATAGCCGTCGTAGCTGCGGCCGGCGATCAGTTCCGGGCTGCCTTCGTTCAAGCGTGCGGCAAAGCGTTGTTCGGCGGTGCGCGGCGGTTCCTTGCGCGCATCCGGATCGCGCACGCCCTCGACGTCGATGCGATCGATGCGCACCGGGTAGCGCTCATCCAGGGCCTTGTCCTCCGCCGCCTGTTTTTGCAGAGGCGCTCCGGACAACGTCGAATGCTTGCCCTTTTCGATCGGGCGCTCGATGGACCAGCGTGGTGCTGCCGACACCGGCGCGATCAACAACCCGAGCGCGATGACGGTGGCAGTAAAGGTCGTGCCGCGTGCACGCCGTTGGGGGGCGGTGCCATGCATTGCGTCATTTTAAGCCAGCGCGACCGCTCGGACGTCACAGCGCCTCGGCCGCATGGTCGGCGAGGCGCGATCGCTCGCCGCGCTGCAGCGTGATATGCCCGGAGTGCGACCAGCCCTTGAACCGATCGACGACGTACGTGAGTCCGGAGCTGCCTTCGGTCAGGTACGGCGTATCGATCTGCGCGATGTTGCCGAGGCACACGACCTTCGTGCCGGGACCGGCGCGCGTGATCAACGTCTTCATCTGCTTCGGCGTGAGGTTCTGCGCCTCGTCGATGATCAGGAACTTGTTGATGAACGTCCGTCCGCGCATGAAATTGAGGCTTTTGACCTTGATCCGTGAGCGGATCAGGTCGCGCGTGGCCGCGCGACCCCAGTCGCCGCTTTCATCGTCCGTCTTGTTCAGTACGTCGAGGTTGTCCTCGAGCGCACCCATCCACGGATTCATCTTCTC
>JAICVH010000606.1 GCA_025935435.1 Burkholderiales bacterium | reverse complement strand
GCTTCCACCGCGGGTTTGCGTATGCAGACGCCCGCGTCGACGATGCGCGCCTCGTCGTCTGCAATGCACTCGACGCGCGCGCCCGCGGTGCGGAAATTCGCGTTCGCACGATGCTGCAGCATGCGCGTCGCGAGAACGGCGCGTGGCGCGTGACGCTGCTCGGGCCTGACGGGCGATCGGACGTCCACGCACGCGCACTCGTCAATGCAGCGGGGCCATGGGTGTGCGAGGTGCTCGATGAGGTCAGCGATGCGCCGGTCAAAGCGAGGGTGCGCCACGTCAAGGGCAGTCACATCGTCGTGCCGCGGGTGCATGGCGAACCGCACGCGTACATCCTGCAGAACGCCGACAACCGTATCGTCTTCATCATCCCGTATCTCGACCGCTATTCGCTGATCGGCACGACTGATGTCCCCGTCGAACATTACGAGCACCCGACGATCAGCGAGGAGGAGACCTATTACCTGTTGACGCTCGCCAACAGCTACCTTGAAACGCCGTTGACCGGCGCTGACATCGTCTGGACATACAGCGGCGTGCGGCCGCTCTACGACGACGGGACGACGGATCCGTCGGCCGTCACGCGCGACTACGTGCTGAAAGTCGATACGGCACGTAACGGCGCTCGCGAGGCGCGCGCGCCCGTGTTGTCGGTGTTCGGCGGAAAGATCACGACGTACCGCAAGCTCGCCGAGGCGGCACTCGCCGAGCTGAAGCCGTTCCTTCCTCACATGACCGGCGACTGGACACGCGACACGGTGCTGCCCGGAGGCGACCTGCCGGGAGGCGATCGCGCGGCGTGGCTTGCCGAACTCGAACGTCGATTCCCCGGGTTACCGAGAGATCTGCTGCGCGGACTCGCCAATCGTTACGGCCGGCGTGCGACGGTGGTGCTCGACAATGCGTCGTCCCGTGAGGACCTCGGTACGGATTTCGGCGCAGGGCTCACGGCACGCGAAGTCGACTACCTGCGCAGCGAGGAGTGGGCGGTGTCCGCCGAGGACATCCTGTGGCGACGAACGAAGTGCGGCTTGCCGATGACGCCCGCCGAGCGCGACCGCGTCGTCGCTTACGTGGGCCGTTGACCGTGTACGCATCGGGCGCGCGACGGCCGTGACGCCTGCGACCCCTCGACCGCTCGCGGTAATGCCAGACGCCGCGCGTAGGGCAATCGTCGGCGTGCTGACCGACATCGATGACACGCTCACCACGAACGGCCATCTCACCGCTGCAGCGTACGACGCGCTCGAACGATTGCGCGCGGCGGGCAAGCTGGTCGTCCCGGTCACCGGCCGGCCCGCCGGCTGGTGCGATCACATCGCGCGCATGTGGCCGGTCGACGCAGTTGTCGGCGAGAACGGCGCGTTCTACATGCGCCACGATGCAGCGCGCGGACGCCTGATCAGGCGTTTCGTCATGCCGGAAGCGACCCGCCGCGAACAGCGCGACCGCATCGCCGCGCTCGGCGCGGCGATCGTGGCCTCCGTCCCGGGTTGCGCGCTTGCCTCCGATCAGCACTATCGCGAGTCCGATCTGGCGATCGATTACTGCGAGGACGTGACCGCACTGCCGCGCCACGACGTCGACCGCATCGTCGCGCTGATGGAAGCAGCCGGCATGACGGCGAAGGTAAGCTCGATCCACGTGAACGGGTGGTTCGGAAGCCACGACAAGCTGACGACGACCCGGCTGCTGCTCCGCGAGGTTCATGGCGTCGACCTCGATGCCCGCCGGCATGCGTACACATTCGTTGGCGACTCTCCGAACGATGCGCCGATGTTCGAGTACTTTCCGAACGCCGTCGGCGTCGCGAATCTCGCGCGCTTCATCGACCGTGTGCCGACACCGCCCGCCTACATCACCGTCGCCGAAGCCGGCGCCGGGTTCGTCGAAGTCGCGAATACGCTGCTCGCCTGATCCTGTGCGTTCAAAGGCGGGTTGCCGAAGGCCGGCGCGGACGGACCCTGCACGTCGCGGGAGGCCGGCCGAGCGTACCGCCTGGGGACCGCCGACGCTCAGCCGGCGGCGTGAGCGAGAGTGAGCGCTCGCTTAAAAATATTGATTCAAGAATCAACGAGTTCGCACGCACCCCGGACGACGCCGATCCTTTGATGCGGCCCTTGGTCGGCGCGCTGCCGTCGCTGGCAGACGACGGTACGGGAATTGCTCGACAGAGATCCCCGGCGCACTTTCGGTTAGCGCCGGACGATCAAGAGC
>JAICVH010000220.1 GCA_025935435.1 Burkholderiales bacterium | reverse complement strand
GCCGCTGATGCGCGCCGTCGAAACGCGCCAGCGCCAGATCGCCGAAGGCTTGCAGGCCGGCGAGCAGGGCAGGCAGAACCTCGTTTCGGCGGAACGGCGCGTCGCCGACATGATCAACGAAGCGAAGGCGAAGGCCGGCGAGATCGTCGC
Source organism: Burkholderiales bacterium (assembly GCA_025935435.1). GTDB lineage: Bacteria > Pseudomonadota > Gammaproteobacteria > Burkholderiales > Casimicrobiaceae > VBCG01. Next base: position 4,984 of record JAICVH010000220.1, on the reverse strand, counting down.
AACCGGCGAGAAATTCAAGGCCGAAACGATCGATCAGGCGAAGGTCGAAGCGGCCGCGGAGCGCGAACGCATCATCGCCGCCGCCAAAGCCGAGGCGCAGCAGGAATACGCGGCCGCGCGCGAACAACTGCGCAATCAGGTCGCCGATCTCGCGGTCGCGGGTGCTGCAAGGATCCTGAAGCGCGAAGTCGACAAGAACGCGCACGCGGAACTGCTCGCCGCGATTCGCGAGGAACTGTAGGGTCGCGCGATGGCAGAACTCGCAACGATCGCGCGCCCGTACGCCGAAGCCGCGTTCGAGCTTGCGCGTGACGCGCAGGCGTTGCCGGCGTGGTCGGAGATGCTTCGGTTTGCGGCCACGATCATCAGCGATCCGCGCGTGGCGGAGGCGCTGGACAATCCGCGCCTCGACAGTGCGGCCAAGGAGTCGCTCCTGCTGTCGATCGGCGGCGACCGATTCAGCGGCGAGGCGCGCAACTTCATCCGCGTCCTTGTCGAAGGCGAGCGCGTGATGTTCTTGCCGCAGATCGCGACGATGTTCGAAGCGCTGAAGAACGACGCCGAAGCGACCGCCAAGGCAACGATCGAAAGCGCGTTCGAGTTGTCCGACACGCAGGTCGACGAATTGCGCCGTGCGCTCGAGAAGCGCTTCGGCCGGAAGATCGAGGCGACCGTCACGGTGAACCCCGAGTTGATCGGCGGCGCGCGCGTGACGGTCGGAGACGCAGTGCTGGACGGCTCGGTGCAAGCCAAGCTCGCCGCCATGCATGCGCAGTTGCGGGCGTAACAAGATCGGGCGAAAGGAAGATTCATGCAATTGAACCCATCGGAAATCAGCGAACTGATTCGGTCGCGCATCCAGAACCTGGACATCGGCGCGGACGTGCGCACGCAGGGGACGGTCGTTTCGATCACCGACGGCATCTGCCGCGTTCACGGGCTGTCGAATGCGATGCAGGGCGAGATGCTCGAATTTCCGAACAACACGTTCGGCCTCGCGCTCAATCTCGAACGCGACTCGGTTGGCGCCGTGATTCTCGGCGAGTACGAGCACATCACCGAGGGCGACACGGTCAAATGTACGGGCCGCATCCTCGAAGTCCCGGTCGGGACCGAGCTGATCGGTCGCGTCGTCAATTCGCTCGGCCAGCCGATCGACGGCAAGGGACCGATCAACGCGAAGGAAAGCGACGTCATCGAGAAGGTGGCGCCGGGCGTGATCTGGCGCAAGAAGGTATCGCAGCCCGTGCAAACGGGATTGAAGTCGATCGACGCGATGGTGCCAATCGGCCGCGGACAGCGCGAACTGATCATCGGCGACCGCCAGACCGGCAAGACCGCCGTGGCCATCGACACGATCATCAACCAGAAGGGCAAGGACCTGATCTGCGTGTACGTCGCGATCGGTCAGAAGGCGTCGACGGTCAAGAACGTCGTGCGCAAGCTCGAAGAGTACGGGGCGATGGCGTACACGATCGTCGTCGCGGCGATGGCCTCGGATTCGGCGGCGATGCAATACATCGCGCCGTATTCCGGTTGCACGATGGGCGAGTATTTCCGCGATCGCGGTCAGGACGCACTGATCATCTACGATGACTTGACCAAGCAGGCGTGGGCGTACAGGCAGGTATCGCTGCTGCTGCGCCGGCCGCCGGGGCGTGAAGCGTATCCGGGCGACGTGTTCTACCTGCACTCACGGCTGCTCGAGCGCGCCGCGCGCGTGAACGAGGATTACGTCGAGCAGTTCACCAAAGGCAAGGTCAAGGGCAAGACAGGCTCGCTGACTGCGCTGCCGGTGATCGAAACGCAGGCGGGCGACGTGACGGCGTTCGTACCGACGAACGTGATCTCGATCACCGACGGCCAGATCTTCCTCGAGACGGATCTGTTCAACGCGGGCATCCGGCCCGCCATCAACGCGGGCATCTCGGTGTCGCGGGTCGGTGGCGATGCGCAGACGAAGGTCATCAAGAAGCTCGGCGGTGGCGTGCGGCTCTCGCTCGCGCAATTCCGCGAACTCGCGGCGTTTGCGCAGTTCGCATCCGATCTCGACGAGGCCACACGCAAGCAGCTCGATCGCGGGCGCGTCGTGACCGAGCTGATGAAGCAGCCGCAGTATTCGCCGCTTTCGGTTGCCGAGCAGGCGCTCACGCTGTTCGCGGTGAATCGCGGCTATTACGACGACGTGCCGGTCGACAAGGCGCTGGCGTTCGAGGCGTCGCTGCGGCAGTTCATGAAGAGCAAGTACGCGGCGATCGTCGACAAGATCGAGCAGACGAAGGAAATGTCTGCCGACGACGAGAAGGCGCTGGCCGCTGCCATCGACGATTTCAAAAAGACGGGCACCTACTAACTGACGGCCGCGTGCCGAAGCGCCAGCACGCGAGAATCAACGCTATGGCAGGATCAAAAGAGATTCGAAACAAGATCAAGAGCGTGCAGAGCACGCGCAAGATCACCAAGGCCATGGAAATGGTCGCTGCGTCGAAGATGAAACGGGCGCAGGACCGCATGCGCGCGGCGCGCCCGTACGTCGAGCGCGTATTCAATATCGCGATGCACATTTCGAAGGCGAACACCGAGTACAAGCATCCGTTTCTCGTCAAGCGCGATGTTGTCAAGCGCGTAGGCATCATTGCCGTCACGACCGACAAGGGTCTGTGCGGCGGGCTCAACACCAACGTGCTGCGTCTGGTCACGCAGCGTTTCAAGGAGTGGCGCGGCAACGGCGTCGAAGTCGACTTCGTCGCGATCGGCAACAAGGGCCTGGGGTTTGTGAACCGCCTCGGCGGCAATATCGTGTCGAGCGTCGTTCAGCTCGGCGACCGGCCGCGGCTCGAGCGGCTGGTGGGCGCGGTCAAGGTGCTGATGGACAAGTACCTCGAAGGCACGATCGACGAGATCCACATCTTCTCGACGAACTTCGTCAACACGATGAAGCAGGAGCCTCGGCAGATCCGCATCGTGCCGATCCCCGACGAATACCGTTCGGCCGCCGGTGATCTGCGCACGACCAAAGTATCCGACGGCTCGTGGGACTACATCTACGAGCCGGACGCCCGCGAGCTGCTCGACGGGATGATGCGGCGCTACATGGAAGCGGTGATCTTCCAGATGGTCAACGAGAACATGGCGTCCGAGCAATCAGCACGCATGGTCGCGATGAAAGCCGCGTCCGACAACGCCGGCAAGATCATCGACGAGCTTCAGCTGATCTACAACAAGACGCGCCAGGCGGGCATCACCAAGGAACTCTCCGAGATCGTCGGCGGCGCGGCCGCCGTATAGCTATCGAGACCAAGTCAGGAAAGCCAATGGATCAGCCAGTGAAGAACCAGGGGACGATCGTTCAATGCATCGGCGCGGTCGTCGACGTCGAATTTCCGCGCGACCGGATGCCGAAGATCTACGATGCGCTGAAGATGGACGAAATCGGCCTGACGCTGGAAGTGCAGCAGCAGCTCGGTGACGGCGTCGTGCGCACGATCGCGCTCGGTTCGTCCGACGGCCTGCGTCGCGGCATGCAGGTTGTCAACACGGGCGCGCCGATCATGGTCCCGGTCGGACCGAAGACCCTCGGCCGCATCATGGACGTGCTCGGGCGACCGATCGACGAGCGCGGTCCGGTCGACGCCGACAAGGAAATGTCGATCCATCGCACCGCCCCCGCCTTCGAGGAACTGTCGCCGTCGCAGGAACTGCTCGAGACCGGCATCAAGGTCATCGACTTGTGCTGTCCGTTCGCGAAGGGCGGAAAGGTTGGCCTGTTCGGCGGCGCCGGCGTCGGCAAGACCGTCAACATGATGGAGCTCATCAACAACATCGCGAAGGCGCACTCGGGCCTGTCGGTGTTCACCGGCGTAGGCGAGCGCACGCGCGAGGGCAACGACTTCTACCACGAGATGATGGAAGCGGGCGTCGTCAATAAGGACGACCTCGGCAAATCGAAGGTCGCGATGGTCTACGGGCAGATGAACGAGCCGCCGGGCAACCGGCTGCGCGTCGCATTGACCGGCCTCACGATGGCGGAATTCTTCCGTGACGAAGGCCGCGACGTGCTCCTCTTCATCGACAACATCTACCGCTTCACGCTTGCCGGAACCGAGGTGTCGGCACTGCTCGGCCGCATGCCATCGGCGGTCGGATACCAGCCAACGCTCGCCGAGGAGATGGGGCGGCTGCAGGAGCGCATCACGTCGACGAAGACCGGTTCGATCACGTCGATCCAGGCCGTATATGTTCCTGCGGACGACCTGACCGATCCGTCACCTGCCACGACGTTCGGTCACCTCGACGCGACGGTCGTGTTGTCGCGCGACATCGCATCGCTCGGCATCTACCCCGCCGTGGATCCGCTCGATTCGACGTCCCGCCAGGTCGACCCGAACGTGATCGGCGAAGAGCATTACACGACGACGCGTGCGGTGCAGTCGGTGCTGCAGCGTTACAAGGAATTGCGCGACATCATCGCGATCCTCGGCATGGACGAGCTGTCGCCGGAAGACAAGCTGGCCGTCGCGCGAGCGCGGAAAATCCAGCGCTTCCTGTCGCAGCCGTTCAGCGTCGCGGAAGTGTTCACGGGCACGCCGGGCAAGTACGTATCGCTGAAGGACACGATCAAGGGCTTCCAGATGATCGTCAACGGCGACTGCGACGCGCTGCCCGAGCAGGCGTTCTACATGGTCGGCCCGATCGAAGAAGCGTTCGAGAAGGCGAAGACGCTTCAGTAATGGCCAACACCATACACGTCGACGTTGTCAGCGCCGAAGAGCAGATCTACTCCGGCGAGGCGGAATTCGTCGTGCTGCCCGGCATGATGGGCGAGCTCGGCATTTATCCGCGCCATACCCCGCTGTTCACCCAGATCAAGCCGGGCTCGGTGCGCATCAAGCCCGCCAATGCACCGAACGAGGAACTCGTGTTCGTGCAGGGCGGTTTCCTCGAAGTCCAGCCGCACCTCGTGACGGTCCTTGCCGACACGGCG
>JAICVH010000645.1 GCA_025935435.1 Burkholderiales bacterium | reverse complement strand
TCGATCTCGGTGACGATCACGCGGCAACCCTGGCCGCGCAGCGACTGCACGCAACCCTTGCCGACGTCGCCGTAGCCGCACACGACCGCGACCTTGCCGGCCAGCATGACGTCCGTCGCCCTCATGAGCCCGTCCACGAGCGAGTGCCGGCAGCCGTAGAGGTTGTCGAACTTCGACTTGGTGACCGAATCGTTGACGTTGATCGCCGGGAAGAGGAGGTCGCCGGTCTCGGCCAGCTGGTAGAGCCGGTGGACGCCGGTCGTCGTCTCCTCGGTGACGCCACGAATCTCCGCCTTGATCCGCGAATAGAAATTCGGCGTCGCATCGAGGCGCTGCGCGATCGCTGCGAATAGCGCGCGCTCCTCGTCGCTCGTCGGATGCGCAATGACCGCACGATCCTCCTCCGCCTGCGCACCGAGGTGCACCAGAAGCGTCGCATCGCCGCCGTCGTCGAGGATCATGTTCGGCGCATGACCGCCGCTCCACTCGAAGATGCGATGCGTGAATTCCCAGTAGCGCTCGAGCGTCTCGCCCTTGTACGCGAACACCGGCGTTCCGCGCGCGGCAATCGCGGCGGCCGCGTGGTCCTGCGTCGAGTAGATGTTGCAGGACGCCCAGCGCACGTCGGCGCCCAGCGCCTGCAGCGTCTCGATCAGCACCGCGGTCTGGATCGTCATGTGCAGGCTGCCGGCGATTCGCGCGCCGCGCAGCGGCTGCCCCGGTGCGAACTCCTCGCGAATCGCCATCAGACCCGGCATCTCGGTCTCGGCGATGGCGATTTCCTTGCGACCCCATTCGGCCAGCGTCAGATCGGCGATCGCGTAATCGGCGAATCGCCCCGTTTCATTGACAGCATTCATCGGTCACTCCGCTCACGACGGGTGATCTGCAAGGAATGGCGGGACCGCTTGCCCGTCGTTCCGTGCGAGATCACGGTTCAACGAGCGCGGTTGCATCGGCGACATGCCTGCCCCGAGCCTGGCCCGGCGTAACCGGGTTGCAACGCTCCTCGGGGCGATGAGCCATTGTAGCCGATCACCCTTCGGGGTCGGAGAGGTACGTCGACTTATTCCTGCGTCGCCGGAGTTTTTGTGGCGACTTCCGCAGCGAGCAACGCGTTGGCGAGGCTCGACTCGCGCTTGTAAAAGCCGTCGGTGTGGAAGGTTTCGGCAAGCGCGAACAGCTCGTAGTCGAGGTGATGGCAGACTTCGTGGCACACGGTGCGGAGGAAGCTCTTGAATGCCACAACCTGTTGCCGCCGCGCCGTGCGCATCCACACCGTGATGCGCGCCGTAATCCGACCGTCCTCCGGTTCGTAGAGCCCGTGCAGTTCGCCGTAATCGTCGGCCGGACGCTGTGCAAGCACCCGCAGCCGAATCGGCGGAACGTGATAACCGGCAACGAGCGCATCGACGATGCGCTGGCAGTTCCGCTGCACGCGCGGGCGATCCCCGGCGACGAGCGCGGCGCGAATGGCTACGACCTCTCTACCGGGCGCGACGCCGTGCGGCAGCGCAATCGACGCGATTGCGTCGCTCGTCCGGTAAATGCGCTTCTGCGCAGCGCTCAGTCGGTTGTAGTACGCGAACGGCATGGCGCGCTGCGCGCACCGCCCTCCATCAGCGGAGCGCAAAAGGAGAGGGCCGCAACGCGCGGCCCTCGTTCGTGCGTTCGGCCCGGGTTCAGGACTTCTTGATCTTTTCGAGCATCTTGAAGATGCCCTTCGGCGCGCCGACGAACATCCGCTTGAACGTCTTCGGCAGGCAGCGGCGTTCGAGGGTGTTGCGGCGGGTGCGGGTGCGTTCGGCCATTGCGGTCTCCAGGAGTCGGCGCTCCGCGGCGATCGCCACGGAAACCCGTTATTTTACCAGCCGCGCCTGCGCCGACTCAGAACAAAATTCGGTTCCGGGCGTCAGTCCGCAGCGACCGCCGCCTCGCGCAACCCTGCCGCGGCGCGCAGCGCCTCGACCTTGTCGGTCGCTTCCCACGTGAATTCCGGTTCGTCGCGACCGAAATGCCCGTACGCAGCGGTCTTGCG
>JAICVH010000400.1 GCA_025935435.1 Burkholderiales bacterium | reverse complement strand
GGCTGCTCGGGTTCGTATTCCAGTCGTTTCAGTTGCTGCCGGCGTTGACGGCGCTCGAGAACGTCATGCTTCCTCTCGAACTCGCCGGCGCCGACGACGCGTCCGAACGAGCGCGCAACTGGCTTGCGCGCGTCGGGCTTGCGCGTCGCACGACGCATTACCCGCGTCAATTATCGGGCGGTGAACAGCAACGCGTCGCGATCGCCCGCGCGTTCGCGGGCGAGCCGAAGATCCTGATGGCCGACGAGCCGACCGGCAATCTCGACGGAACGACCGGCGTCGAAGTCGCCGACCTGATGTTCCGGCTGAACCGCGAGCATGGCACGACGCTGTTGCTCGTCACGCACGACGCCAGTCTCGCAAGCCGCTGCGAGCGCCGGATTTCACTCGCGTTCGGCCGGCTGGTGGCGGACGAGCGGATCGAGCATGCGAAGCCCGTCGGTGCAGAGGCATTACGGGCGGCAGCGCAATGACCGCGGTACTCGCAGGTGTCGAATCGACGCGTTGCCAAGCGCAATCGCGCTGCCGATCGTGCGCGACGCGCGCCCACCAGCCGAGCAGCGCCATCGGCGCGTGATTCGATGCAGACGTTGACGCTCGCGCTGCGCCTCGTCTCGCGCGACTGGCGCGCTGGCGAACTGCGCGTACTGATCGCCGCGATCGTGCTCGCCGTCGCGAGCGTCGGCACGGTGAGCTTCTTCGCTGATCGCGTCAAAGCAGGTCTCACGCAGCAGGCGAACCTGCTCCTCGGCGCCGACCTGATGATTTCGGGCGACCGGCCGCTCCCGCCGTCGTATGCCGAAGAAGCGCATCGCCGCGGACTTGCCACGTCGCCTGCGATCCGTTTCAACAGCATGGTGCAGCAGGCGGATGCCGGCAGCGCTGCGAACGCCGTGCTGACCGACGTCAAGGCGGTCGCCGACGGTTACCCGCTTCGCGGTGCGATCGCACTCGTCGAGCGCGGGAGTACCGAGCGGCGCGACGCGCAGGGTATTCCCGCGCGCGGCGAAGTGTGGATCGATCGGCGGCGTGCCGATCGCCTCGGCGTCGACAAGGGTGCGAAAGTTGCCGTCGGCGAGGCGACGTTCACCGTTTCGGCGCTGATTGCCCAGGATCCCGAGATCTCGGGTCTGATATTCACGCCGGGATCGAGATTGCTGCTGAACCTGGACGATGTTCCGTCGACCAGGCTGCTGCAGCCTGGCAATCGTGCGACGTGGCGGTTGCTGATCGCCGAGCACAGGTCCGGTGATCTCGAACCATTCCAGCAATGGCTTGCACGCGAGATCAGGCCCGGTCAGCGTGCGGAGTCGGTGCGCGAGCTGCGACCGGAGGTGCGGCAGACGCTCGAGCGCGCCGAGCGCTTCCTCGGACTATCAGCACTTGTCGCGGTGTTGCTCGCGGCCGTCGTCGTTGCGTTGACCGCATCACGTTACCTGCGGCGGCATCTCGATGCGGCAGCGATGCTCCGCTGTCTCGGCGCGTCGGTATCGCGCACGCTTGCGCTGTTCGTCATTCAGTTCGCGCTGCTCGGGTTGGCCGCGAGCAGCGTGGGTGTCGTCGCGGCGCTCGCTGGCCAGCAACTGCTTGCGCAACTCCTGTCGTCTGCATTCGAGCAGCCGCTTCCGTTGCCGACGTGGCTGCCCGCAGCGAAGGCGTTTGCGACAGGGCTGCTGCTGCTGTTCGGCTTCGCGTTACCGCCGCTCGTCGCGCTTGCGAACGTGCCGCCGCTGCGCGTATTGCGGCGCGACCTTCCGCGTCCTCGTGTTGGAGGCATCGTCGCATACGTTTGTGGTGCGGCCGTCGTCGCGTTGCTGATCGCGTGGCAGGCGCAAGAAGCGCAGGCCGCGTCAATCATGCTGGGGGGTGTTGCCGGATTGCTGGTGGTCGCGGCGGCGCTGGCGTGGCTGCTGCTGACGCTGCTGAAGCGCGTGCCGCAGCGCGGCGTCTCGTGGCGCTTCGGCCTTGCCAATCTGCGGCGACGCGCACTGGCGTCGAGTCTGCAGATCGGCGCGCTCGCGCTCGGGCTGACGTCGCTGTTGTTGCTGACCGTCGTGCGCGGCGATTTGTTGGCTGATTGGCGTGCGAGTTTGCCGCCGGACGCGCCGAACCAGTTCCTGGTCAACGTGCTGCCCGAGCAGGTCGACGATGCACGTTCCTGGCTGACGCGCAGCGTGAAAGTCACGCCGGAGTTCAAGCCGATGGTGCGCGGTCGGCTCGTGGAGCTCAACGGCAAACCGCTCGACACCACACAATACGCTGAAACGCGCGCACGGCGCCTTGCGGAGCGCGAGTTCAACCTGTCGTGGACGGACGCGATTCCGGCGGGCAACCGCACGATTGCCGGTACGTTCTGGGCAAAAAATGCACACGGCGCCGACGCCGGGATTTCGATGGAGGACGGCATCGCGACGACGCTCGGCGTAAAGCTCGGTGACCGGCTCACGTTCGACAGCGGCGGCATTCGGGTGACGGCGCCGGTCACCAGTTTGCGCAAGGTCGACTGGGACAGCTTTCGCGTGAATTTCTTTGCGCTCTTCGCGCCCGGTGCACTCGAGGGGCTTCCGACAACGTACATCGCTGCGTTTCGTGCGCCGGAGGACGACACGTCCTGGCTCACGGGGCTCGTGCAACGCTATCCGAATATCCTGTCCATCGATGTCGCCGAAATCCTGCGCCAGATTCACGGCATCATCGACCGCGTAGCGCGTGCGGTCGAATTCGTGTTCCTGTTCACGCTGGCGGGCGGGCTGCTCGTGTTGCAGGCGGCGATTGCCTCCACGCAGGACGAGCGCCGATTCGATGCCGCCGTCGTGCGAACGCTGGGCGCATCGCAACGACAATTGCAAAGCGCGCAGGCGACGGAGTTCCTGCTGCTCGGATCACTCGCGGGCCTGCTCGGTGCAGCGGGCGCAACCGCGATCGGCTGGGCGCTCGCCGAACACGTCTTCAACATCCGTTTTTCCGGGAGCGCGCTGGTCTGGGTCTACGGCATCGTTGGCGGCGCCGCCGCCGTCACGCTCGCCGGCTGGCTGGGCACGCGTTCGACCGTCAACGAGCCGCCGCTAACCGTGTTGCGGCAGCTTGGATAGCGTCCGACCCTTCCGTAAGGATTGCATAAGAATGCAGTAAAGAGGGACAATATGCAGTCCCGATGGATACGATCTCGCAAAGCGTTGCGCTTGCCATCGCCATGGTGGCCGAGCTCGATCCGCGCCTTACCGCCATCGTCGGTCTCTCGCTCGCGGTAAGTCTCACGTCAACGCTGTGCTCGGCCGTGATCGGGCTTCCGCTCGGCGCCGCCGTGGCGATCGGCCGCTTTCCAGGCCGCGCGCCGTTGATCGTGGGGCTGAACGCTGCGATGGGTCTGCCGCCGGTCGTCGTCGGTCTCGTCGTGTACTTGCTGCTGTCGCGGGCGGGACCGCT
>JAICVH010000554.1 GCA_025935435.1 Burkholderiales bacterium | reverse complement strand
TAGCGATCGAGCATGACGTCGCCGACGATCAGCACTCGCGCGGCAGCGACGCGCGTACGCCAGTACGAGAAGCGCGCCGTTGCGCTACGCGCGCTCATCCGCGAGCTCGTTGCACGATCGAAACGAACGGCCGCACCATCGCCTCGCTCTTGCTTGGCTTCGCGCGCCGCCGGCCCCTTCGGGCCTCGGCTCGGTCTTCGACCTCACCCGGCGCGCTCATCCCCGACCGATCGAAAAGTGACGGAAGCCGGCGGCGCGCACGACGTCGGGTTCGTACAGATTGCGACCGTCGAAGATCAGCGGCGCTTTCAGGTGCCGGCGCAGCGCGTCGAAATCCGGGCTGCGGAACTCTTTCCATTCGGTCACGACGACGAGCGCGTCGGCGCCTTCGCAGGCTGCCATCGGGTTCGCTGCGAAAGTCAGCGCAGGCATCGAACCCATCGTGCGCCGCGCTTCGGCCATCGCGACAGGGTCGTACGCGCAAATCGATGCACCGCGTCGTGCCAGCGTCTCGACGATCACGCGCGACGGCGCTTCGCGCATGTCGTCGGTGTTGGGCTTGAACGCGAGCCCCCACAAGGCGAAGCGGCGGCCCGACAAGTCGTTGCCGAAATGCGCGACGATCTTGTCGACCAGCACGTGCTTTTGCGCGTCGTTCGCTGCTTCGACGGCCGCGAGCACCTGCAGCGGCGCGCCTGCGCGATCGGCCGTGTGCCGTAGCGCCTTGACGTCCTTCGGGAAGCAACTGCCACCGTAGCCGACGCCCGGATACAGGAAATGCCAGCCGATGCGGGGATCCGAGCCGATGCCCTGCCGCACCGACTCGATGTCGGCGCCCAGGCGCTCAGCGAGATTCGCGAGTTCGTTCATGAACGAGATGCGCGTGGCCAGCATCGCATTCGCCGCGTACTTGGTGAGTTCCGCCGAGCGCACGTCCATCACCAGCAGGCGTTCGCGGTTGCGCTGAAACGGCGCATAGACGTTGCGCAGAATCGCGATCGCACGCTCGTCGTCGGCACCGATGACGACGCGATCCGGTTTCATGAAGTCGTCGATCGCGGCCCCTTCTTTCAGGAACTCCGGATTCGATGCCACCGCGTACGGAACGTCGACGCCGCGGGCCGCGAGTTCTTCGCCGATGGCCGCACGAACGCGATCCGCGGTTCCAACGGGTACCGTCGACTTGTCGACGATCAGCGTCCATTGCGTAATTCTGCGGCCGATGTCCCGCGCCGCCTGCAGCACGTACTTCATGTCGGCGCTGCCGTCGTCGTCGGGCGGTGTGCCGACGGCGATGAACTGGACGGTGGCGTAACCAACCGCGGCGTCGATGTCGGTCGTGAAATGCAAGCGTCCCGCGGAGACGTTGCGCCGGATCATCGGCTCGAGTCCAGGCTCGTGAATCGGCACGCCGCCGTCTTGCAGCACGCCTATCTTGTGCGCATCGACGTCGAGGCACACGACGTCGTTGCCCACTTCGGCAAGGCAGGTGCCGGTGACCAGCCCGACGTACCCCGTTCCGATCATCGTGATCTTCATGCGGGATGACCGAGCGCCTGGTTGATCGCCGCCAGCGCGGCAACCGGGTCGCCCGCGCCGGTGATCGGGCGACCGATGACGAGATAATCGGCACCCGCCTCAGCGGCCGCTTCGGGTGTGACGATGCGTGCCTGGTCGTCCCGCGCCGCACCCGCCAGCCGGATGCCCGGCGTCACGAGCGAGAATTCCGCGCCGAACGCCGAACGCATCGCAGGTGCTTCCACGGCCGAGCAGACAATACCGTCCAGGCCGCAATCGCGCGCAAGCGCGGCGAGGCGCAACACGTAGCGCCCCGCGTCGAGTTCAACGCCGACTTCGCGCAGCGCCGCGTGGTCGAGACTCGTCAACGCAGTCACCGCGATCAGCAGCGGTCGCGTGCGCCCTGTCTCGGCCGCGGTCGCCGACACGGCGTCGCGCGCTGCCTTCAGCATCGCCCGGCCGCCAGCCGCGTGCACGTTCATCATCCAGACGCCCACGCGTGTCGCGGCCGCGCAGGCGCGCGCGACCGTATTCGGGATGTCGTGAAACTTCAGGTCGAGGAACACGTTGAAGCCTCGCTCGACCATCCAGCGCACCGGCTCCGGACCGCCGGCCACGAACAGTTCCTTGCCGACTTTCAATCCGCAATCGTGCGGATCTAGGCGTTCGGCAAGACCGAGTGCTTGCATCGGATTGGCAAAATCCAGCGCAACGATGACGCGCGGATGGTTGTCGTTCATGCGTGAAACCTCGCTTGGACTGCGCTTGGATTTGTCATGCGTAACCGTCGGGCATTTCGGTGCGCTTGGGCGAATACGTTTCCCACTTCTGGCAGCCGGGACAACGCCAATAGTATTGCCGTGCGCGAAAGCCGCAGTTGTCGCATTTGTAGAGTCCGAGACGCTTGATGTGCTGGCTGACGAGCCCCTTGACCAGTTCGAGATCGTGCCGGCGTTCCGGCGGCGAGGCCAGCAGTTGCGCCTCGAGCAGTCGATCGAGGCCGATGAGCGTCGGATTGCGCGCCAGTTCTTCCTTGACCAG
>JAICVH010000060.1 GCA_025935435.1 Burkholderiales bacterium | reverse complement strand
TGGAACGTCGTCACCTGGCGCCTCGGACTTCCGTCGAGCAGCAGCCATGCACTGATCGGTGGCTTGGTCGGTGCCGGCGTGGCCAAGGGCGGGTTCAACGCGGTCGTCTTCGGTGGACTCGGCAAGACCGCGGCGGGCATCGTGCTGTCGCCGCTGATCGGCTTCGTACTCGCACAACTGCTCGTCCTTGCCGTGCAGTGGGCGAACCTGCGCAGCACGCCTTTCGCCGTCGACCGGCGGTTTCGTATCCTGCAACTCGGGTCGGCCGCACTCTACTCGCTCGGTCACGGCGGCAACGACGCGCAGAAGACGATGGGCATCATCGCGGTGCTGCTGTATTCGCAAGGCATGCTCGGCGCGACGTTCCACGTTCCGTTCTGGGTCGTCATCACCTGTCAGTTCGCGATGGCGCTCGGCACGTTGATGGGCGGCTGGCGCATCGTCCACACGATGGGATCGCGGATCACCCATCTGAAACCGATTCAGGGCTTTTGCGCCGAGACCGGCGGCGCGCTGACGCTGTTCCTCGCCACGGGACTCGGCGTGCCCGTGTCCACGACGCACACGATCACCGGCGCGATCGTTGGGGTCGGCGCGGCACGGCGCGCATCGGCGGTGCGCTGGCATGTCGCGCAACGCATCGTCGTCGCATGGGTCGTGACGTTGCCGGCTGCGGCGCTGATGGGCGCTGCCGTGTATGCGCTGTCCAGCGGGTTCGGCTAGCGTCGCTTGTCGCTCGAGCGCGAGGCGCGTTACAGCTTTGGCAGCGTAACACCCTGCTGCCCCTGGTACTTGCCGCCGCGGTCCTTGTACGACGTGTCGCAGACTTCGTCGGACTCGAAGAAGATCACCTGCGCGACACCCTCGTTCGCGTAGATCTTCGCAGGCAGCGGCGTGGTGTTGGAGAACTCGAGGGTGACATGGCCCTCCCATTCGGGCTCCAACGGCGTGACGTTGACGATGATGCCGCAATTACCAACGAAAACGCCGGCCTCCAAAGCGAAGTTGCCGGCTTCCGGAACTGTCAGGCAATAAACGTCGTGGTCGCCGGGGATTTCGCGCACGTCGACCACTTTGTGATTGCGCTGTTGCGCGGGGCGCCCCGTGAACTGCGCAATGACATCGGGAAAGCGCCGGAACACCGTCCGATCGCAATCCAGCATTCTCGCAGCGCCGCGTATTGAACCGGTCTGATGCAGCGCCCACGCAACCGCTTTGGCGTCTATTTCCCCGCGAATTCGAATCGCACGTGCGACCTGGGCCTGCTGTCGTCGCCGCGTTCCATCGTCTCGAGCCCACGCGGCAGTACTTAAACTGCCTTGGCGGATTCGCTCGGATGGGTCGCTGTACCGTCGAACGGTCGCTTGGCGATGGAGTTCGCGTGTTGCGTTCTCCGGATTCCGTCGCGCCTCGCAAAGCCGCTCGCGAACCGATGCGTATCTCGGATCGTTCCAGAACTCGCGCGCACGCTTTTCCTGCGCTGCCGAAAATCGCAGCCGCCACGTCGGGTCGAGCGCTAGACGGCCGAGCGCGTCGCTGATCGCGGCACCGTGCGCTTGCCCATCGAATCCGGCGCCGTAGCTCTGGTCGTTATGCAGGCGGACGTGGTCGGAAGCGCGCATTCGCTCGATGTTCGTAGGCCGATTGTTTCGGCGGTCGAAATCGATGTGATGCCGATGTGTGCCCGGGACGTCGGCGTAATACCCGCCCCGCAAATTCCATTCATCAGCCAGCCGATGCGTCGGATACAGGTGGCCATTCAACGGCTGATAGACGGCCTCATAGCCGCGTATGAGTTCACGATATAGCGGCATCAACGAATGCTCGGGCCGTAGTTCGGCGGCGACTCGCATGCGTCCATCGCGGAGCACGAAGTCGTGATCGGGTGTGGCGGAAATCACTGCGCCACTGTCGAGCTGGATTTCCAGCAACGAATCCCGGCCGACACAACGAGGCGCATCGAGTAGCGATACGCAGATACGCCCGTATGCACCGATGCTATAACCCCAAAACAACTCGCCGGAGTCCGCGCGTCGAGCCATGTCTTCAAGGGTGACCGAGGTGCCGTCCACGAGGGCAACGCGGGTATCGCCGCGGAAGCAGCGCGCATACGTCGACTTCCCGAGGCACGCCACCAGCACACTCCGCGGTATGCGGAAGTATTCGACCGTCCGCGCCAGCGCGAACGAATTCGGCGGAATGATGCAGACGGGGCCTTTGAAATCGACGAACGATCCCGCGTCGAAGGCCTTCGGATCGACGATCGTCGAATTGATGTTTGTGAAGATCTTGAATTCGTCCGAACAGCGGACGTCGTAGCCGTAACTGGACGTTCCGTACGAAACGATCCGTTGACCGTTCACCTCGCGCACCTGTCCTGATTCGAACGGCTCGATCATCCGGTGCCCTTCCGCCATGCGGCGGATCCATCTGTCTGACTTGATTGACATGGTTCGTGTCGGGTTTCGTGACGTGTGGACGCCATTCCGCGAGGGCTGCTCTATCGGGTCTATTATCCATGCCGACACCGGCTGTCAAGGCCACGCGAGTGTGAAATCACGTCGCTCTTGCGGGGCTCGGCCGGCGTATGCATTAATGGCGGGCGGCTCGCACCGTCAACGTGGTTCGCATCGCAATCTTCAGGGAGACTCCGGCATGCTTCGATGCCTTGCAATCGTTGCGCTATTCGTCGCGACGCAATCGACTGCGCTCCTCGCGCAGACTTCGCCCGAGTACGGTGACGATGTTTACAAGCCGTCGATGGGCCAGGCGGGGAAGGACGTCATCTGGATCCCGACGCCGGAAGCGCTGATCACGGCGCTGCTCACGGCAGCGAAGGTCACCGACAAGGACATCGTCTACGACCTCGGCGCAGGCGATGGGCGCATTCCGATCGTCGCAGCGAAGCAGTTCGGCGCACGCGCCGTGGGGATCGAGTACGACGCCGACATGGCGGAACTCGCGCGACGCAACGCGCGTCGCGCGGGCGTTGAACAAAAGGTGCGGATCATCACCGGCGATATCTTCAAGGAGAGTTTCGCCGACGCGACCGTCGTGACGATGTATCTGCTTCCCGACCTCAATCTGAAACTGCGTCCGTTGATCCTCAAGATGCCGCCCGGCACACGCGTCGCGTCACATGCTTTCAACATGGGCGACTGGGAGCCCGACCAGTTGCTGTCGGTAGACGCGCGCGATGGTTACCTCTGGTACGTTCCAGCCGACGTCGAAGGCACGTGGGCATTCAAGGAAGACGGTTGGAACACGGAGGGCACGCTGACGATCGTGCAGCGCTACCAGCGTGTCGGCGGGACCGTTACGATCGGCGGGAAGACGCAGCCGGTGCTGGGACCTGCGCTACGCGGTGACAAGCTGACGTTCGCGTACAACG
Organism: Burkholderiales bacterium; assembly: GCA_025935435.1. GTDB lineage: Bacteria > Pseudomonadota > Gammaproteobacteria > Burkholderiales > Casimicrobiaceae > VBCG01. Next base: position 5,975 of record JAICVH010000060.1, on the reverse strand, counting down.
ATGGAGATGGTGTGCTGCGCGCGGCGCACGTCGTCGTCAACGGGCGCGAGTTCAAGGGAACGCTGAGCGGTCGCGGCCCCGGCAACATCACGATCACCGGCATGCGCCGCTAGCGTTGCGCCTCCGGGCGACGGCGCGAACGGCGTACCCATGACGACCACGAGCGACGGCGTCGAATCGCCGCAGCCCCAGCTGCGTCGCCGCGACGCGATCGCGATCATCGTCGGCATCGTCATCGGCGCCGGCATTTTCAAGACGCCGTCGCTGGTCGCAGGGACGACGGCCGATGGCGGCTGGGCCATGGTCGCGTGGCTGCTCGGCGCGCTGGTGTCGCTGGCCGGTGCGCTTTGTTATGCAGAGCTCGCCGCCGCGTATCGACACGCGGGCGGTGATTATCACTTCCTGACGCGCGCGTATGGGCGCGATGCGAGCTTTCTCTACGCGTGGGCGCGCGCCGCCGTGATCAACACCGGCGCCATCGCGTTGCTCGCCTTCGTATTCGGCGATTACGTGTCCACCGTCGTTCCGCTCGGCGCCGCGTCGGGCGCGATCTGGGCTGCAGTGATCGTCGTCGCACTCACGCTCGTGAACATCGCGGGGCTGCGCGCGTCCGCCCGCACGCAGAACTGGCTGACGATCATCGAAGTGGCGGGGCTCGTGGCCGTCGTCGCAGCGGCCGTGGTGCTGGCGTCGACGAACGCGTCGTCGCCTGCCCCGGGTGGCGTGTTCGCCAGCACGCCATCGGGTGGCTTGTTCGGGCTCGCGATGGTGTTCGTGCTCTTGACGTACGGCGGGTGGAACGAAGCGGCGTACCTGTCGGCGGAACTGCGCGGCGGCAAGCGGTCGATCGTCCTCGTGCTCGTCGCGAGCCTCGCGATCATCACGGTCGCGTATCTCGCCGTGAACATCGCGCTGTTGGATGCGCTCGGCCTTACGGCGCTCGCCGGCAGCAAGGCGCCGGGCGCCGACGTCATGGGTCGGGCATTCGGCAGCGTCGGCACGCAACTGATCGCATTGGCCGTCGCGGTCGCCGCACTCACGTCGATCAACGCCACGATGATCGTCGGTGCGCGCACGAATTACGCAATGGCGCGCGACTGGCCCGCGCTGCGTTTCATGGGCGGCTGGCATCGGGCGCGCGGCGTGCCCGTCGCGGCTTTTCTGGTGCAGGGGGCGATTGCGCTCGCGCTCGTCGCCTTCGGCGCGCTGCAGCACGACGGCTTCGAGGCGATGGTCGAGTTCACGGCACCGGTGTTCTGGGCGTTCCTGTTCCTCGTCGGCGTCGCGGTATTCGTGCTGCGTGCGCGAGATGGCGAGGCCGAGCGCCCCTTCCGCGTCCCGCTTTATCCATTCACGCCGATCGTGTTTTGCGCCGCCTGCGCGTGGCTCACCTGGTCGAGCATCGCCTACGCCGCGAGTCGCAATGCGATCCGCGTCTCATTGTTCGTCATGGTCGCCGGCGTGGCAGCGTGGCTACTCACGCGAAACCGGAGCAAGAACCCGCGCTGATCGTCTAGGTGTTCTGAACGACGATGTTCGGGAACTTGGTGGAGAAATCCTCCGCCTTCTGCGCCACGAAGATTGCGACCTTGCGCGCGATCGCCTTGTAGGCGTTTGCAGCGGCACCGTCGGGATTGGCGATGACCGACGGACGTCCCGAATCGGCCTGCTCGCGAATCTGAATGTCGAGCGGCAGACTGCCGAGGAACGGCACCTTGTAATCGCGGCACATCCGCTCGGCACCGCCTTCACCGAAGATGTGTTCGGCGTGGCCGCAGTTCGAGCAGACGTGGATCGACATGTTCTCGACGATGCCGACGATCGGCACGCCGACCTTCTCGAACATCTTGAGCCCCTTGCGCGCGTCGATCAGCGCGATGTCCTGTGGCGTCGTCACGATGACCGCGCCGGTGACGGGCACTTTCTGGGCGAGCGTCAGTTGAATGTCGCCGGTGCCGGGCGGCATATCGACGATCAGGTAATCGAGGTCGCGCCAGTTCGTGTCCTTCAGCAGTTGCTCGAGCGCCTGCGTGACCATCGGTCCCCGCCACACCATCGGCGTGTCGGTGTCGATCAGGAAGCCGATCGACATCGCCTGCACGCCGTACGCCTCGAGTGGCTCGAGTGTCTTGCCGTCCTTCGATTCCGGACGACCAGCGAGCCCCAGCATCATCGGTTGTGACGGCCCGTAGATGTCGGCGTCGAGCACGCCGACCGTCGCGCCTTCGGCCGCCAGCGCGAGTGCAAGGTTTGCCGCCGTCGTCGATTTGCCGACGCCGCCCTTCCCGCTCGCCACCGCGACGATGTTCTTGACGCCGGGAACCAGCTTGACGCCCCGTTGCACCGCATGCGACGTCGTCCGCTGCGACAGGCTGACGTGCACGCGCGCAACACCGGGCAGCGCTGCCACGGCGTCGTGGACGAGCCGTTTCAGCGACTCGTGCTGGCTCTTCGCCGGATAACCGATCTGCAGATCGACGTTGACGTCATCGCCATCGACGCGAATCTTCTTCACGGACTTGGTCGCGACGAAATCGCGACCCGTATTGGGATCTGTGACGCCGCGCAGGCATTGCTCGATGTCGCGTTCAGTGACGGTCATGGAAAACCTCGGATTCGTCGCGCTCGCTCATTCGACATTTTAGCGGATCGCCGTGTGGCGCTTCGGAGTGAGCAGGTGGCGTTTGCTAGAATTTCGTGCTTGCCCGCCGCAAACGCTCCCCCGGAACACGTTCGAATGCCCGCCGCTTCGGCTCGCACGCTTTTCGTGACGACCGCGTTGCCGTACGCGAACGGACCGTTCCACATCGGCCACATCATGGAGTACATCCAGGGCGACATCTGGGTGCGCTTCCAGCGCATGCAGGGCAACAGCGTGCACTTCGTGTGCGCCGACGACACGCACGGCGCGCCGATCATGCTCAAGGCGGAGAGCGAAGGTGTTTCGCCGGAGTCACTGATCGCCGGCGTCGCCGAATCGCACCGGCGCGACTGGGCGCGTTACCTGATCAGTTTCGATACGACGCACACGACGCACTCGGCGGAGAACGTCGAACTCGCGCAGTCGATCTTTCGCGCGCTGAATCGGCGCGGCCTGATCGCGACGCGCACGATCGCGCAGTTCTACGATCCGATCAAGGGCATGTTCCTGCCCGACCGGTACATCAAGGGCACGTGCCCGAAATGCGGTGCGAAGGACCAGTTCGGCGATGCATGCGAAGTTTGCGGCTCCACGTACGCGCCCACCGACCTGATCGACCCGTACTCGACGCTGACCGGTGCACCACCGGAGCTGCGCGAATCGGAGCACCTGTTCTTTCGCTTGTCCGCGCCCGAGGTCGTCGATTACCTGAAGCGGTGGACGACCGCGCCGGCGCCGAGACAAACGCTGCAGCCGGAAGTCTTCAACAAGGTCCAGGAGTGGTTGGGCGATGAGGGCAAGCTGCTCGCCGACTGGGACATCTCGCGCGACGCACCGTATTTCGGCATCGAAATACCCGACCAGCCACCTGGCGCACCGAAAAAGTATTTCTATGTCTGGCTCGATGCGCCGATCGGTTATCTCGCCGCGCTGAAGCACCATTTCGACTCGGGCGCCGCGCGGGCGCTCGGCGAAACGCGTTCGTTCGACGCGTTTCTCGACGACCCGGCCGTCGAGCAGTTTCATTTCATCGGCAAGGACATCGTGTATTTCCACACGCTGTTCTGGCCGGCGATGCTGCACTTTTCGGGGCGCAAGACGCCGACGAACGTATTCGTGCACGGCTTCATCACGTTCTCCGGCGAGAAGATGTCGAAATCGCGCGGTACCGGCATTTCACCGCAGCGCTACATGGACCTCGGTCTCGATCCCGAATGGCTGCGTTATTACATCGCGGCCAAGCTGAATGCGCGCGTGGAGGACCTCGACTTCGGGCCCGACGACTTCGTTGCGCGCGTGAACAGCGACCTGATCGGCAAGTACGTGAACATCGCGAGCCGCGCGGCGACGTTCGTCACGCGCCATTTCGGTGGCGCACTCGGAACGCCGTCCGAATCGCCAGCCGATCGCGAGAGTCGCTTCGAGACGGCGCAACGCGAGGCGGAGGCTGCACGCGCCAACTATGAAGCGCGAGAGTTCGGCAAGGTGTTGCGCGACGCGATGCGCATCGCCGATCGGATCAACGAAGCGTTCGACGCGGCACAGCCGTGGAATCTCGCGAAGGACGTGGGTCAACGCGATCGCCTGCAAACGATCTGTACACAGGCGCTCGAGGGCTTCCAGTTGCTGACGGTGATGCTCGCACCGGTACTGCCCCAGGTTGCGTCGCGCGTCGCGCGCGAGCTGTTCGGCCTGTCGCGCGACTTCGTGTGGAGCGACGCATCGAAGGCACCGACCCGCGTCAACGCTTTCAGGCATCTGATGACGCGCGTCGATCCGAAGCAGATGGATGCGTTGCTCGACCTCCAGCCTGACGCAACGTTGGCCGCCGCCACGCCGCCCAGCCAGGGCGCGACAACCGAGGCAGCGGCCGAGTCGACGCAAGAGCGAAGCGCGACGGGGACCGCGTCCACACAGACGCGTTCCGAAATCACGATCGACGAGTTCGGCCGGATCGATCTGCGGATCGCGCGCATCGTCAGCGCGGAAGCAGTCGAAGGCGCGGACAAGCTCGTCAAACTGACGCTCGACATCGGCGAGGATGCGCCGCGCACGGTGTTCGCCGGCATCAAGTCCGCGTATCCCCCGGCCGCACTGGTCGGTCGCCTGACGCCAATGGTGGCCAATCTCGCGCCGCGCAAGATGCGCTTCGGCGTATCGGAAGGCATGGTGCTCGCCGCGTCCGGCGCAGGACCGGGCATATACCTGCTCGCACCCGATGCCGGCGCGCAACCCGGGATGCGCGTCAAATGAAAAACGGCCGCGGTTCCGCCTGCACGTGAACTGAGTTCCGGTTTCCCGCCGGTGTCCGTTTCCCCGCTCGCGTTGATCACGGCCGCCATTGCGGCGTGGCTCGCGGTCGGCATCGCGGGCATCGTGCAACCGCGCAGTCTGCGCGTTGTCCGCGTGCTGTTTCCAATCGGCGCCGCCGTTTCATTGGGGCTCGCGATCGTGGCGTTCGTTGCGCTGCGCGGTGCGCCGGAGACGCGGGTGCTCCCGCTCGGGCTCCCCGAGTTGCCGTTCCATCTGCGCATCGATGCGCTGTCGGCGTTTTTTCTGATGCTTCTGGGCAGTGCGAGCGCCGCCATTTCGCTCTTCTCGTCGGGTTACTTCCGCGCCGGCGAGCACGCACCGCCCGGACTCATCTGCCTGCAGTACCACGCGTTCCTCGCCGCCATGGCCCTGGTGCTGATTGCCGATGACGCCTACATGTTCATGGTGGCGTGGGAAACGATGGCGCTCGCGTCGTTCTTTCTGGTGACGACCGACCATCGGGAGCCGGAAATACGGCGCGCAGGCTTTCTCTATCTGCTGATCGCACACGTCGGCGCGATTGCCATCCTGCTCTGCTTCGGCGTGCTGCAGGGCGGTCGCGGCGACTATACGTTCGACGCCATGCGCGCGGTATCGCTCACGAGCTTCTGGCCGAGCGTTGCGTTCTTTCTTGCGCTGTTCGGCTTCGGGGCGAAGGCGGGCCTGTTGCCGCTCCACGTCTGGCTGCCGGAGGCGCATCCGGCGGCGCCCTCGCCCGTTTCAGCGCTGATGAGCGGCGTCATGCTGAAGACGGCGATCTACGGTTTGCTGCGGGTGACGTTCGATTTGCTGCACGTGCAACAGTGGTGGTGGGGCGCGATTGCACTCGCCCTCGGCCTGCTCACCGCGCTGTACGGAATCATTTTCGCGGCCGCGCAAACCGATATGAAGCGCCTGCTCGCGTATTCGTCGATCGAGAACATCGGCATCATCGTCGCGGGCATCGCGCTCGCGATCCTGTTCGACGCGTACGGGAAGCCGCTGCTCGCCGCAATCGCGCTGACGGCGGTGCTGTATCACT
>JAICVH010000071.1 GCA_025935435.1 Burkholderiales bacterium | reverse complement strand
GTGGGATGGCACGCGCTTTACCGTGCTGTTCGTCACGCACTCGATTCCCGAGGCGATCAAGATCGGCAGCCGGATCCTGTTGCTGTCACCGCACCCCGGCCAGGTCAAGGCCGAGCTCGACAGCCTGCCACGCGGCGCGGGCGGTGCTGCCATCACCGCCCTCGAGCAGCGGATTCACGCGATGCTGTTTGCCGATTCCGTCGAGGAGGCCGCGCCCGAGCGGGCCGGCGCGCACCCATGAGCACCATCGCTGACCCGCCGCTCGCACGGCCGGAAATCGTTCACGAGCCGATCGCGTCCAGCGCATTCGGCATCGTGGAGAAGCCGCTGTCGACGTGGGAACGAATCAGCAACATCGGCGCGTTGCGCAAATTCGCGCTGCTGGTGACACTGGCCGTCACCTGGGAGCTCTACGCGCGTTCGCTCGCCAATCCGCTGCTGTTTCCGACTTTTTCGGCAACCGTCATCGCTTTCGTGCAGGGATTGTTCGGCGGCGACTTGTTCACGAAGGCGCTTACGTCGCTGCGCGTCCTGCTGCTCGGCTACAGCGCCGGTATCGTCTGCGCGGCGATTCTCACCATCGTTGCGATCACGTCGCGTGTAGGCACCGATCTGCTCGAATTGCTGACGTCGATGTTCAACCCGCTGCCGGCGATCGCGCTGCTTCCGCTCGCACTGATCTGGTTCGGTCTTGGTATGGGCAGCATCGTGTTCGTCATCGTGCACTCCGTGCTGTGGGCCGTGGCGCTCAATACGCATTCCGGGTTTCTGTCGGTCTCGAATACGCTGCGCATGGTCGGCCGGAATTACGGCCTGCGCGGGTTGCCGTATGTCGCGCGGATTCTGATCCCGGCGGCGTTCCCCAGTATCCTGACCGGACTGAAGATCGGCTGGGCGTTCGCGTGGCGAACGCTGATCGCCGCAGAACTCGTGTTCGGCGTGTCGTCGGGCGCGGGCGGGCTTGGCTGGTTCATCTACGAGAACAAGAACCAGCTGGAGATTCCGAACGTCTTCGCCGGCCTGTTCACGGTGATCGTCATTGGCCTGATCGTCGAGAACGTCGTGTTTCGCGTCGTCGAAGCGCGAACGGTACGAAGATGGGGGCTGCAAAGCTGACGCCTTCGGCGGCGGGTGCGGAGCTCCCCCTGCAGCACATCGTCTTCTATTTCAAGTAAAGCGGCGTGCGCATCGTCATCAGCGAGTTCATGGACGAAACTGCGGTGGCGACGCTCGCAGCGCGGTTCGACGTGCTGTACGACCGCGATCTCGTCGATCGACCCGACGAGTTGCAGGTCGCGTTGGCCGACGCCGATGCGCTGATCGTTCGCAATCGCACGTCGGTTGACGCTCCGCTGCTTGCGTCGGCACCGCAACTGCGGGTCGTCGGACGACTCGGCGTCGGGCTCGACAACATCGACGTCGACGCGTGCGCTGCGCGCGGCATCGACGTCATTCCGGCAACCGGCGCGAATGCGCTCGCCGTGGCTGAATACGTGATCGCGACGACGCTGGTGCTGTTGCGCGGCAGCTATCACGCGACTGCGGACGTCGCGGGCGGTCACTGGCCCCGCGGCACGCTGTCCCAGGGCCGCGAGGCTGCCGGCAAGACGCTCGGCATCGTCGGTTACGGCAACATTGGCCGTCTCGTCGGCAAACTGGCGCGCGCGCTCGGCATGCGCACGATCGGCTTCGATCCGCACATCGAGTCCACCTCGGCGGTGTGGTCCGAAGACGCGACGGAAGCCCGGCCTTTCGCAGCCCTCGTTGCCGAAGCGGACGTCGTGACGCTGCACGTTCCGTTGACCGCCGCGACGCGCAACCTGATCGACGCGCCGCGACTCGCGACGATGAAGCCGGATGCCATTCTGATCAACACCGCACGGGGCGGGGTTGTCGATGAACCCGCGGTTGCAGCGGCGTTGCGAGCCGGCAGGCTGGGCGGCGCAGCGCTCGACGTCTTCGATCATGAACCGCTCGGCCTTCGTTCGCCACTCGCCGGGTGCCCACGGCTGATCCTGACGCCGCATATCGCGGGAGTCACCCGTGAGTCGAATGCGCGGGTATCGTCACTGATCGCAGCGCGCGTCGGTGAAGCGCTCGCGGCTCGCGAATGATTCGGACATGCCGACCTTGACGCTATCCGAGTTGCACGGCCTCGCAGCACGTGCGCTGGAACGCGCCGGTGCGTCGCAGGCAATGGCGAACGTGACGGCCGATGCGCTGGTCGCTGCCGACGCGCAGGGGCTCGCTTCGCACGGCGTTGCGCGCGTGCCGCAGTATGCGACGCATCTTCGCAACGGACGCGCGGATGGCACCGCCGTCGCCTCGATCGCGCATGAGCGCCGGGGTGCGCTGCTGGTCGATGCGCGACACGGCCTGGCGTTTCCGGCGTGCGCGCTCGCCGTGGCCGAGGCCGTGCGTCGCGCACGGGAGTTCGGTATCGCATTCGCAGGCGTCACCAACAGCCATCACTTCGGTGTCGCGGCGTGGCATCTGCAGCCGGTCGCCGCCGCACGCATGGTCGGTCTAGCGTTCGGCAATTCGCCTGCGGCAATGCCGGCGGCTGGGGGTCGTCACGCGCTGTTCGGCACCAATCCGATCGCCGCGGTGTTTCCGCGTCGTGACGCCGCACCGCTGACGATCGACCTGTCCCTCTCGGAAGTTGCGCGCGGCAAGGTCATGGTCGCCGCGCGTGAAGGGCGGCCGATTCCGCTCGGCTGGGCGCTCGATGCCGAGGGACAGCCGACCACCGATGCGAACGCCGCGCTTCAAGGATCGATGCTCGCAATGGGCGGCACGAAAGGCGCGATGCTCGCCCTGGTCGTGGAACTTCTCGTCACGGCGCTTACCGGCGCAGCGCTCGGGTTCGAAGCGAGTTCCTTCTTCGTCGACGAAGGCAACCGTCCACGCATGGGTCAGGCATTCGTCGTTGTGGATCCCGACGCGCTCGCCGGTGCAGACGTCTATTTCGAACGCGTGGAGACGTTGATCGAAGCGATGCACCAGGACGCGGGCGTGCGCTTGCCGGGGGAGCGTCGCGATGCACTTCGCGCTCGCGCCACGAAGGACGGTGTCGACGTTCCCGCCACGCTCCATCAGCAGTTGCTGGCGCTTGCCGAATGATCGATGGCGACGCCCTCGCCCGAGTCAACCGCGTGTTGCGCACGCTCCGCGCGGGACATCGAACGCTGCTGCGGGCCGCCGCCGAGGCGGAGCTTGTGCAGGCGATGTGCCGGGTGCTCGTCGACGAGGGTGGCTACCGCATCGTGTGGATTGGTTACGCGGACCACGATCGCGAACGTACGATTCGTCCGGTGGCGCACGCAGGAAGTCACGCGTCGTTTTTCGCGGACGCCCACTTCTCATGGAGCGACGATCGGCCGAGCGTGTCGGGTGAAGCGATCCGCACCGGCAAACCCTCGATTGGACGCCAGTTGCAGAGCGACCCGCTGCTCGCGCGGTGGCGCACCGACGCGCTGCGCCGGGGCTATGGTTCGGTCAGTGCATTCCCGCTTCGCGCTGGCGGTGAGATCATCGGCTGCCTGACGCTGGTCGCCGCGGACGAGGCGGCATTCGACGAACCGGAAACGGCGCTGCTCGCCGAACTCGCCGACGACCTCGGTTACGGCATCGCCCACCTGCGCATGCTGGCGCGTCATGCCGAGGCCGAGCGGACGATCGAGCGCATGGCGTATCACGATCCGTTGACCGGCCTGCCCAATCGGGCAGCGATGCGGGAGCGGATCACGACGGCCGTGGCAGATGCGCGTGAGCATGGTCATGCGCTCGCGCTGCTGTCGATTCACATCGGTCACTTCGACGAGATCGGCGACACGCTCGGTCACGCGGCCGGCGATCGGCTGATCACCGACATCGCCGAGCGCGTCGCCGCGGTCGCGCGCAGTGGCCAGGATGCGCTCGCGCGGATCGGAGAGGATGAACTTGCGCTGTTGCTTCATGATGCCGACTCGCATCGCGCCTGCGACGTCGCAGCACGCATTGTCGATGCGCTTTACCGCCCCGTTGAGCTTGCCGGCATGCAGGTCGACGCGCGCGGCGTCATCGGCATCGCTCTGTTTCCGGGACATGGCGACGAGCCCGACGAGCTGATGCGGCGCGCGAAGGTCGCGATGTATCGCGCGAGCGCGCATGGACACTTCGCGCTGTACAGCGGTTTGCACGACGACGAACGCAGGCGACGCCTCGGCCTGATCGGCGATTTGCGTCGCGCCATCGACGCCGATGAGCTGACGCTTTATTGCCAGCCGAAGGTGGCGATCGACACGTCGCGTTTTTGCGGCGCCGAAGCATTGATGCGCTGGAAGCATCCCGAGCAGGGCATGGTGTCGCCGGCGGTGTTCGTTGAATTGGCGGAGAGCGCCGGCCTGATCACGCCGCTGACGCACTGGGTGCTGGAAGCGGCGTTTCGCGAGCGACACCGATGGCATGCAGCATCGTTCGACCAGCCGCTCGCGGTCAACTTGTCCGCGCGCGATCTGCACGACCCGCGCCTCGTCGATCGCGTGCGCGATTTGATCGCGACCTGGGGTACGCAGGATGGATGGATGGAGTTCGAGCTGACCGAGTCCGCGTTGATGGTCGACCCCGAAACGGTCATCGAGACGCTCGGGCGGCTGCGCGACCTCGGTATCGAGCTGATGGTCGATGACTACGGGACCGGCTATTCGAGTCTGCGGTACCTGCAGCAGTTGCCGGTATCCAGCATCAAGATCGACCAGTCGTTCGTGCGGCGCATGCTCGACGATCCGGAATCGGCAGCGATCGTCCGGTCGACGGTCGAGCTTTGCCATGCGTTGCATATGCGGGCGATTGCCGAAGGTGTCGAGAACGAGCCGGTATTCGATGCTTTGTCGGCGCTGGGCTGCGATGCGGCGCAGGGATACTACGTCGGCAAGCCGTTGCCCGTCACCGACTTTCCCGAGTGGGCGCGCGCATCGCGCTGGGCGTCTGTCGTGCAGACATCAGTCACATGAACATGCCGGCGCGCGTGAACGGCGATCCGGTAGCACCATTGCCACGCGCGACCGGCGTGCTGCTGAACGTCGCGCACGCGATCGATCACATGTTCCTGCTGATCTTCGCGACCGCAGTTGCGTCGATCGCCGCCGATTTCGGCGTTGCGCGCTGGGAGGATCTGATGCCGTACGGCGTCGGCGCGTTCGCGATGTTCGGTCTGGGGTCGCTGCCGGCGGGGCGGCTTGGCGACCTGTGGGGGCGGCGACGCATGATGCTGGTGTTCTTTTTCGGCATGGGCGTGTCCGCGCTGCTCGCAGCGCTCACGCAATCGACGTGGCAACTGGCCGCGGCGTTGACGCTCCTCGGTCTCTTTTCCGCGATCTATCACCCGGTCGGTATTCCGATGCTCGTGCAGCGCTCGACGCGCCCGGGACTCACGATCGGCATCAATGGCCTTTCCGGCAACCTCGGCGTCGCGTTGTCGGCGATTGCGACCGGCGCGCTCGTCAAATACGCCGGCTGGCGGATGGCGTTCGTCGTACCGGCGATCGTTGCGTTCGCGTGCGGCATCGCCTTTGCGCGCCTCGCGCCACGCGAGCTGGTCGCTCCGGCGCGCAGGCAACCCACAAGGGCCATGGCGGCCAGACGAACGCTCGCGCACGTGTTTGCGGTCGTCACGGTGGCATCGATCTCCGGTTCGCTGCTGTTCAACTTCACGACCAACGGCAATGGTGAACTGTTGCGCGAGCGCTTTCGTGGCATCGTCGAGGACCCGGCGGCGCTTGGCACGCTGCTCGCGCTCGTGTACGTCGCGGGCGCGATCACGCAGGTCGCGGTCGGCCTGCTGCTCGATCGCTTGCCACTCAAGCTGCTGTACGCCGCGATCGTTGCCGCGCAGGCGCCGCTGTTCCTGCTCGCGGCGCATGCAGGCGGATGGTGGCTTTATGCGTTGATGATCGCGTTCATGATTGCCGTGTTTGGTGCGATTCCATTCACCGACGCGATCATCGTTCGGTATGTCGACGATCGCATGCGCTCGCGCGTTTCGGGCATGCGGCTCGCGGTTGCGTTTGGCGTGAGCTCGCTTGCCGTGTGGTTACTCGGGCCGCTGGTCAAGACGGCGGGGTTCGATGCGCTGCTGCTGTTGATGGCGGCGATTGCCATCGTCACGCTGTGTGTCGTGCTGCTGCTGCCGCGCACGACGAGCGGAGGGCTCGGCGCCGAGGATGTCGCCGTGCGGGCGGCCGACTGATCTCTCGTTCTGGCTTCGGCATCCGCCGGGGTGCGCGACGCGCTCCGCGTCCGTAAACGCCGGTCTGCGGGTACCCGGCGCGGCGACTCGGCGTCGCGCTACGCGCGCGTTCGACTGGGCCGCGCCACCCGCGACGACCGGCACTTCCAGTCGCGCGCCGCACACCCCGGCGGCTGCCTAGCACGATGGTGCCGACGCGCTGCGCGCCGCGCACCCCGACGGCTGCCGAAGCTGGTGCCGCCGGACTTACTTCGAGCGCTGCAGCTCCTCCTGCTCCATCCGCAGGTACGTGCCCCAGGCATTGATGCGATTCGCGGGCTCGAACGCAGGCAGCGCCTTGAATCGCGACCAATCGGTGCTCGCATACGCCTCGTCGAACGGCGTGAGATCGCGCACCGCGCGACCCATCGTCTCGCGCAAGTAAACGAGGTAGTCGCGCGTCAACGCAAGATCGCGCGCAACGTTGCGCGACGCTGGGCCGTGACCCGGAACCACGATGTCCGGTGTCAGCGCGAGCATCTTCTTCGTCGCCTCGAGCCAGCCTTTGCTGTCGCCATTTCCCACGAACGGAATACGGCCGGCGAAAATGAGGTCGCCGGCGTAGAGCAGGCGGTCCTCGACGACGTACAGCATCAGGTCCTCGGGGGCGTGCCCGCCACCCGAATAGATCAGTCGGAACGTCAGTCCGCCGAGACGGAACTCGGTATCGCCATCGAGCCAGAGATCGGGACGCAACACGCGCGTCGTTTCGTCGACCCACGGGAACAGGTCGGCGCGCCGTTGCGCCAAGCGCTCGTCGGCCAGACCGGACGAAAAATACGCTTCACCCTTACGGTACGCCCAGATTTCGGCGCCGGCCTCCTTGAGCGGCACGAGTCCGTAAACATGGTCGGCATGATAGTGACTGACGATGACGCGCCGGATCGGTGCCGGCGTGATCGTTCGAATCGCCGCGATCAGCGCCCGACCGAGCGGCGGCGTGCCGAGCGCGTCGAAAACGACGACGCCGTCGTCCGTCACGACGAATCCCGCATTCGACATGAACCCCTTGTTCGCGGCGCTCGCCATCCCGGCTTCGCCCTGCACGAACCAGCCATGCGCCGACACCTTTTCCGGCGTGATGACGATGTCGTCGGCGCCGAACGCCGGAGCGATCGATGCGACGAGCATCAAGCCCGTCATGAACCGCAAGCGAATCAACTCGGCAACGACGACGCGGATCGCGCGAAGCAGCGCGATCAGGTGCATGGACCGACGACAGGCGAGCATCACCACGTTCCGCGCAGCCCGGCGAACACGCCGCGCGGAGCACCGAGCGCGCGAAATTGCTCGCTGACCGGCGCAATGCCGGCTGCGGGACCAAAGCTGCGATCGGGCGCCGTGAACGCATTCGTACCGAGCAACCCGAAGTTCGCGTAACGCCGGTCGAACACGTTGTCGACCTGCGCGAACAGCGTGAAGTGCGCCGACAACCGGTATTCGGCGTCGATGTGGGCAACCGCGTAACCCGGCACGCGGCCGGATCGGTCACGGTTGTTTTCGTCGCCACGCGCGTACTGGCTCGAGACGGCGGCGACCGATGCGCCGAGCGTCCACTGCGGCGTCACATCCCAATCGATGCGCAGTTTCGCCGTGTGCATCGGGATGCCGGGAATGCGGTCACCGGGATGCACGACGATCGCCCCGCGCGCATCGGCCTGTGAGTTCGCCGGACTCTCCGCCTCGAACGTCGAGCGGAAGCGCGCGTCGATCGCGTTGTAGCGCAGGGCGAGCGTTACGCTCTTCACGCGAACCGTCGTCGCGAGCTCGATGCCCTGGCGGCGTGTGCGGCCGACGTTTCGGAAGTAGCCGGCGTTGGTCGCGCCGGTGGCGCTCGCTATGAACGCCAGGTCGTCGCGCAATTCGGAGCGATAGAGCGCCGCCGACCAGCGCATGCCACGCCAGGCACCGCGCGCGCCCGTTTCGACCGTTGTCGATACGACCTTGGCGAGCGGGGGATCGGCCAGGAACTGGTTTGGCAGCTTGCATGGCGCCTCCGGGTCCGCGCAGGTCAATTCGATCGGCGTCGGTGCTCGCATGCTCTGGCTGAAACTCGCATACGCGGTCAACGTGTCGTCCGGATGAAACGTAACGCCGAGCGCCGGATTCACGCGCGCGAACCGGTGCGTTCCATTGAGGTCGGACGATTCGCCGGTGCGATCGGCGATCGTGACGCGCGTCGTGTCGTAGCGTATCGCCATGGAGAGCGTCCACGCGGGCGCGATGCGAACCGAGTCACTTGCGTAGAGACCGGCGTCGGCGTTGCGCAGGTCGACATCGGTTGTCGATTCGAACGGCCCGGTGCCGAACGTGCCACGGTCGGCACCGAACGCCGCCGGCTGCGTCGACTGCGCAAACCGTGTGCGTCCGTAGCGCGTACTGATGCCGATCGCGATCTGGTGTGGCCGACCCCGAAGGGTTTCGCGCAGCGACCATTGAACCGCCCCGCCGAACGACGTCGCGTCGATCGTCGAGCGATCGTTCGTCGCCGGGTCCGTGCCGTCGAGAATGTCGGTCACCGGATCGACCGCACCGAAATCGTCGTCGACGTTG
>JAICVH010000753.1 GCA_025935435.1 Burkholderiales bacterium | reverse complement strand
GTAGGCGCGAGCCGAACTCGCTCGGCATCACGGCCGATGTCGCTGACCAACAGGCGATTCACCGGATCGCGTTGCAGGTCCTGGCATGGCGAGGCGGACTCGACGTGCTGATCAACAATGCGTCGAGCCTCGGGCCGGTGCCACTCGCGAAGCTGGCGGACACCGAATGCGAGGCGCTGCAACTCGCGCTCGCGACCAACGTGCTCGCGCCGTTCCGATTGACGCGCGCGTTGCTCGGCGCGCTTGCCGCGTCCGCACGCGAAGGACGCGGCGCGGTCGTCGTCAACATATCGAGCGACGCCGCGGTAAATGCGTATCCGGGCTGGGGCGCCTACGGCGCGAGCAAGGCCGCGCTGCTGCACATGACGCGCATCTTCGACGCGGAGTCGCGCGCGCTCGGCGTTCGTTTCATTTCGATCGACCCGGGCGACATGGACACGCCGCTGCACGCGCTGGCCGTACCGGACGCCGATCGAACGGCGCTGCGACGGCCGCTGGTCGCTGCGGACGAGGTCGTGCGCGCCATCGCGCAGGCGTTGCGCGCGTTCGATAGCGACGCGTCGATCGCGCCGACCGGGATGTCCGCGTGAACGCGGCCGACCGCGCCGTCCAGCGTTCGCCTACGGCGCGCCTGCTCGTCGTCGATGCCGAGGGCCGGCTGACGCACGCACTGCGCGCTCGCTGGACCGATTTCGTGGCGCGCGGCGATCTCATCGTTGCCAATGATGCGGCGACGCTGCCGGCGAGTCTCGCCGGCACGCATGTCCGAAGCGGCGCGGCGATCGAACTGCGGCTCGCCGCATGGCGATCGGCGCCGTGGCAGCCGCCGCTCGTGTTCGATGCGATCGTGTTCGGCGACGGCGACTTTCGCACGCGAACCGAAGATCGGCCGCCTGCCCCGACCATGCAACGTGGGGACCGACTGCTGCTCGGCGACCTGACGGCGATCGTCGAGCGCATCGGCGATCCGCGACGGCTCGTTCGCGTGCGCTTCGAGGTTGCGACGTCGATCTTTTGGCAACGCCTTGCGGAGCACGGCCGGCCGATTCAATACGCCCATTTGCGCGAACCGCTCGCGCTGTGGGACGCATGGACGCCGATCGCGGCGACGCCGGTCGCGTTCGAACCGCCTTCAGCAGGCTTCGTGCTCGACTGGCAGACGATTGCCTCGCTTGCGGCGCGCGGCGTGGGCTTCGAGGCGCTCACGCACGCAGCCGGGCTGTCGTCGACCGGTGATCCCGCGCTCGACCGGCAGCTGCCCTTCGACGAGTGGTATTCGATTCCGGACCGAACGGTGCGCGCGATTACCCGGGCGCAGGCGCGAGATGCGCGCGTGATTGCAATCGGGACGACCGTCGTGCGCGCACTCGAACACGCCGCATCGCAGTCGGCCGGTCTGTCGGCGGGCAGCGGCGTCGCCAGCGGCCGCCTCGGCGCACAGAGCGGTATGCGCGTCGTCGATGCGCTCGTCACCGGCGTGCACGAACGCGGCAGCAGCCACCACGAACTGCTACGCGCCTTCGTGTCGGATACAGTGCTCGCGGCGGCAGATCACGCGCTCGAGCGGCACGGCTACCGCACGCACGAGTT
>JAICVH010000438.1 GCA_025935435.1 Burkholderiales bacterium | reverse complement strand
GAACAGCATTTCCTCGACCACGACGTCGAGACGTTGTGCGCGATGGTGTCCGACTGGGAAACGACGAACGTGTACAAGGACCTGCCGCCGCACGTGTGGCAGTACATCAAGGAGCACGGCTTTCTCGGCATGATCATTCCGAAGGCCTATGGCGGGCTCGGCTTTTCCGCGTACGCGCATTCGCAGGTGATCACCAAGCTTTCGACGCGCAGCGGAACGGTCGCCGTCACTGTGCTTGTGCCGAATTCGCTTGGCCCCGGCGAACTGCTATTGCATTACGGCACCGACGAGCAGAAGCGCCGCTACCTGCCGCGGCTCGCGCGTGGCCAGGAAATTCCGTGCTTCGCATTGACGAGCCCGCAGGCGGGTTCCGATGCCGCATCGATTCCCGATTTCGGCGTCGTCTGTCATGGCGAGCACGAAGGCAGGCGTGTGCTCGGCCTGCGCGTCACCTGGGACAAGCGCTACATCACGCTCGGTCCCGTCGCAACGCTGCTCGGCCTCGCGTTTCGTGCCTACGATCCGGATCATCTGATCGGCGACCGTGAAGATCTCGGGATCACCTGTGCGCTGATTCCGACGTCGCACCCCGGCGTCGAAATCGGGCGCCGCCACATGCCGCTCAACTGCGTGTTCCAGAACGGCCCGAATTCCGGGCGCGACGTGTTCATCCCGATGGACTGGGTGATCGGCGGCGCGCCGATGCTCGGCAAGGGCTGGCGGATGTTGATGGAGTGCCTCGCGGCCGGTCGCGGCATCTCGCTGCCCTCGTCGAACACCGGAATGGCGAAATTGACCGTGCGCACGACGGGTGCCTATGCGCGCGTGCGCACGCAGTTCAGGACGCCGATCGGACGCTTCGAAGGCATCGAGGAGCCGCTGACGCGAATGGGCGGCAACCTCTACGTGATGGATGCGACGCGGATGCTGACCGCGGCGATCGTCGATCGCGGCGAAAAACCTGCGGTGTTGTCGGGCATCGCCAAGTTGCACATCACGTCGCGCAATCGTCAGGTGATCAACGATGCGATGGACATTGCCGGCGGCAAGGGCATCTGCATGGGCCCGTCGAATTTCCTTGGCGCGGCCTACATGCAAATGCCGATTTCGATCACCGTCGAGGGTGCGAACATCCTGACGCGCAGCCTCATCGTGTTCGGTCAGGGGGCGATCCGCTGCCATCCGTACGTCCTGCGCGAAATGGCCGCGACGCAGGAAGCGAATCCCGCGAAAGCATTGGAAGCGTTCGACGCGGCGATCGCCGCACACCTGCGCTTTGCCCTGCGGAACGCATTGCGCGCATTCGGCACCGCGCTGACCGGGGCTGCGTTCGTGCGCGCACCTCGTGATGTTGCCGCTGACACGCGCCGCTACTACCGGCAACTCACGCGGTTTTCGGCGGCGCTCGCGTTTCTCGCGGACGTGTCGATGGCGACGCTCGGCGGCGCGCTCAAGCGCAAGGAAAAGCTGTCGGCGCGGCTCGGTGACGTTTTGTCACTTCTCTACCTGTGCTCGGCGACGTTATGGCGCTTCGAGCGCGACGGGCGCCACGCGGCCGATGCACCGTTCGTGCATTGGGCGATTCGCGACGCTTTGTTCGCCTCACAGAACGCGATCGAAGGTGCGATCACGAATTTCCCGAACCGGTTCATCGCCGCGGTGATGCGCTTCGTCGTGTTTCCGCTCGGCCGGCCGCACGTCGTTCCGTCGGACCGGCTCGGCCAGCACGTTGCGCGGCTGTTGATCGAGCCGTCCGCGGCGCGCGACCGTTTGACCGCCGGGATGTTCATCGGCGATCCCGACCAGCCGGTCGGCCTGCTCGAGCGCGCGCTCGCCGCAAGCGTCGCGGCCGAACCGGTCGAGCGCAAGCTGCGCAGTGCGTTGCGCAACGGCAAGCTGTCGCCTCGGCTCGCACCGGGCGAGGGTGCTGCGGAAATCGAGGCCCGTGCGCTCGCGGCGGGCGTTCTTTCGCAAAGCGAAGCTGCGCTCCTTGCGTCGCAGCGCGAGCTAGCCGCGCGCGTCGTGCAGGTCGACGACTTTGCGCAGGACCTCGGCACGTCGCTGCTGCAGCCTGGCGAACAGCCGTCGGCCGCGCGCACCGAGCCACGCCCGGTTGGCGCGGAGCCCGCCCGGCGCGCGGTTGCATAAGCGGTCGGCGGACGCATCTGATGCCAATGACCTCGCAACGTCCGATCTATGTTGTGGATGGCGTTCGCACGCCGTTTCTCAAGGCGCGCAATCGTCCGGGACCGTTCGCCGCGGCCGATCTCGCGACGGATGCAGGCCGAGCGCTGCTGTTGCGTCAGCCGTTCGCGCCCACGGATATCGATGAAGTCATCCTCGGCTGCGCGGCACCGTCGCCGGATGAGGTGAACATCGGTCGCGTTGCCGCGCTGCGGATGGGCTGCGGTCACAAGGTGCCGGGCTGGACCGTCATGCGCAACTGCGCGTCGGGGATGCAGGCGCTCGATTCGGCAATGGATTCGATGCGCGCGGGCCGCTCGAAGATCGTGCTCGCCGGTGGCGTCGATGCGTTGTCCCGCGCGCCGCTGCTCTTTTCCGATGCGATGGTCGTGTGGCTCGCGAACTGGTACGCCGCGAAGACCCTCGGCCGGCGCGCCGCGTTGATCGCGCAATTCCGCCCCGGCTATCTCGCGCCGGTCATCGGGTTGATGAAGGGCCTCACCGATCCGTTCGTCGGCCTGCTGATGGGGCAGACCGCGGAAAATCTCGCGTTTCGATTCGGCATCTCGCGTGTCGACATGGATGCGTTTGCAGCGCGCAGTCATCGCCGCGTGCTCGCCGCGCAGCGCGACGGACGCTTCGACGGTGAAGTGATCCCGCTCTTCGATCGCGCAGGCAACGTCTTCGCGACCGACGACGGCGTTCGCGAGGATTCGACGCCCGCCAACCTCGCGAAGCTGAAGCCCTTTTTCGACCGCAAGTACGGGAACGTCACCGCGGGCAACAGTTCGCAGGTCACCGACGGCGCTGCCTGGCTCCTGCTCGCGACCGACGAGGGTCTGCGCGAGCATGGCCTCGTTCCGCGCGCGCGCATCGTCGATTCGCAATGGGCAGCGCTGGATCCGGCGCAAATGGGTCTCGGTCCCGTTTATGCGGCAACGCCGCTTCTGACACGCCACCAGCTTGCACTGACCGACGTCGATGCGTGGGAGATCAACGAGGCCTTCGCCGCGCAGGTGCTTGCCTGCCTCGCCGCATGGCAGGACGACGCGTTCTG
>JAICVH010000651.1 GCA_025935435.1 Burkholderiales bacterium | reverse complement strand
GGAGCGTCGGGCGCGCGTGTGCGTCCATGGCGTTAAACAGGTGCTAGTGCGGCTTGAAGTAATCGAACGGCTCGAGGCAATCGCCACATCGATATTGCGCCTTGCAGGCGGTCGACCCGAAACGCGCAAGCTCGGACGTGCGCAGCGACCCGCAGTTCGGACACGGCACCGCGTCACGCGGACGCGCAAAGCGGATCGGGCGCGCGTACGCCCCTGCGTCGGTAGCAGGCGCAGCGCCCGGTGGTGCAATCCCGGCGTGCAAAAGCTTGCGCCGCGCTTCGGGCGCGATCCAGTCCGTCGACCACGGAGGTGCGAGCACGGTTTCCACGCGCGCTGGCGTTCCCGTCGCTGCTTCCACGCTCGCGCGAATGTCCGCCTCGATCACCGCCGTGGCGGGGCATCCCGAATAGGTGGGCGTGACAGTGACGACGATCTCATCGCGGTGTCGAGCGACATCGCGCACGATGCCGAGTTCGACGATCGAAACCACCGGCACCTCGGGGTCAGGGACCAAGCCCAGTGCGCGCCAGACATCCGCAATCGCCGCCGAAGCGTGCGCGACCGGTTGCGGCGTTTGCGTCGTCGCGGGCTTTCCGGTCACCAGCGAGCCTCCGGATACGAGCGCGCGAGGATCTGCATTTCGGCAAGCAGCCGTGACAAATGCTCGGTATGGATGCCCTGCTTACCGCCTCGCGAGCGTGAGCCCTGCATCCACGTGTCGGCGGGCACGACCAGCGTCGCCTCGTCGAAGACGGCGTCGACGGCGGAGCGCCAATGCGGTTGCAGCGCCGCGGCGTCCGCGCCGATGCCTGCGTCGATCAGCATACGTTCGGTGGCGTCGACGGTGAACATTTCACCGGTGTACATCCACAACGCGTCGACGGCCGACTGCATGCGTGCATGCGAAACGTCGGTGCCGTCACCGAGTCGGATCACCCAGTCCGACGAGCGCTCGACGTGATAGCGCACTTCCTTGATCGCCTTCGCGGCGATCGCCGCGATGCGCGTGTCCCGCGACAGCGTGAGCTGGCCGAGCGCCAGCACGTGCCACTGATCGAACAGGAATTGCCGCGCGATCGTGTCCGCGTAGTTGCCGTTCGGCTGTTCGACGAGCAGCAGGTTGCGGAAGTCGCCGCTGTCGCGGAAATACGCGAAGCGGTCTTCCGTTCGGCCCGCCTGGCCATTGCGGGCATCGACTTCGCTCGCATAGGCGAACCACAGGCGCGCTTGCCCAAGCAGGTCCAGCCCGACGTTGGTCGACGCGATGTCCTCTTCGAGCACCGGCCCCTTGCCGACCCATTCACCGAGCCGCTGCGCGAGTACCAGCGCGTTGTCGGCGAAGCGGAGCAGATAGTCGAGAAGCATCGAGCCCGGCGGGTCGAGAATCGAGCGGGTGGCGGCGTCACCCCCTGCATTTCGCGTGTCGGTGGCAACGAGCATCGGGGATTGGAGATCGGGATCGATCAAGCAGGACTAGATGTGCTTGACGCCCTCGGGCATCGGAAAGAACGTCGGATGCCGGTACACCTTGTCGTTCGAAGGTTCGAACAGCGCGGCGCGATCGCCCGGCGACGACGCATGGATGTCCGCCGAGCGCGCGACCCAGATCGAAATGCCTTCATTGCGGCGCGTATAGACGTCGCGCGCATTCTTGATCGCCATTTCGGCGTCGGGCGCGTGCAGGCTGCCGACGTGCTTGTGCGCGAGCCCATGCTGCGAGCGGATGAACACTTCCCACAACGGCCATTCGCTGCTCATCCGACCTCCGCTCGCACCGAGAATCCGAATCGCCGAACTACGCCGCGTGCTTGGCGTCGCGCGACGCGCCTTTCTGCGCATGTGCGATCGCGGCGTCGCGTACCCAGGCGCCCTCCTCCCAGGCAGTGATTCGCGTGCGCAGCCGGTCGCGATTGCATGGGCCGTGGCCCTTGATGACGTCGTGAAACTCCTGCCAGTCGATTTCGCCGAAGTCGTAATGACCGCGCGCCTCGTTCCACACGAGCTTGTCGTCCGGC
>JAICVH010000525.1 GCA_025935435.1 Burkholderiales bacterium | reverse complement strand
GGTGCTCGACACGAAGCTTTCGCGAAGCGCGAAGTCGAAGTTCGCCGTGCAGCTCGCTTTCTATTCGGATCTGCTCGCGCGTGCGCAGGGCGTCGACCCCCACGCGATGCATCTGGCGCTCGGCGACGGCAGCCGTCACAGTTTCCGCGTCGCAAACTATTCGCGGTATTTCCGCCGAGTGCGCGATCGCTTCCTTGAATTCGCCGCGCATGCCGGCGTCGATACGTATCCGGAGGAGTGCTCGCACTGCGCTTTCTGTCACTGGCGCGAACTCTGCGCGGCGCGCTGGAAGTCGGACGACCATTTGAACCAGGTGGCGGGCATCAACCGTGTGCAGATCACCCGGTTGCTCGACGCCGGAACGGGCACGGTCGCGGCGCTCGGCGGTCTGTCACGAGACGCAAGGATCGCGAAGATGCAGCCGGCGACGCTCACAAAGTTGCGGGCGCAGGCGGCGCTTCAGCTCGAGCGGCGCAGAACCGGCAGTCCTGCGATGGAAGTCCTCGCACTCGATCCGGAGGAACGTCGGGGGTTTTATCGTCTGCCCCAGCCCGACGCGGGCGACGTGTTCTTCGACATGGAGGGCGATCCGTTCGAGGAAGACGGTCTGGAATACCTGTTCGGAATCCGTTTCAGCGACGACGGCGAACCGCGCTTCATGCCGTTGTGGGCGCACGATCGCGCCGCCGAGCGCGTTGCATTCGAAGAACTGATGGACTTCCTGACCAAGCGGCTGCAGCGCCATGCCGGCATGCACGTGTACCACTACGCGCCATACGAACCGAGCGCACTGAAGCGGTTGATGACGTTGCATGGGACGCGCGAGAGCCAGATGGACGATCTGCTTCGGCGCGAACGGTTCATCGATCTCTACCGGGTCGTGCGCGAGGCGATCCGCACGTCGGAGCCGGGGCTGTCGATCAAGGACATCGAGATCTTCTACATGCCGCCGCGCCAGGGCGAGGTGAAAACCGCCGGCGCGAGCATCGTGCATTACGAGCGCTGGCGTACGTCGCGCGACGCAACGGAGCTCGACAAGATCCTTGCGTACAACGAGGACGACTGCCGATCAACGCATCTGCTGCGCGATTGGCTGCTCGAGCACCGCCCGGACGACCTGCCATGGTTCACCGGCGAAAAGGAGTCGGCGGAGCCGAGCGAAAGGGCCAGGGCTGCGTCGCAGCGGATCGCCGACATCGAACAAGGTCTGGCCCGATATCGTGAAAGCCTGCTCGGCGGATTGCCGCAAGACCGTACGGCGTGGAGTGCGGACGAGCACCTGCGCGAACTGATATTCGATCTGCTCGACTTTCACCGGCGCGCCGACAAGCCCGCGTGGTGGGCACAATATGCGCGCCGCGACATGACGGACGACGAGCTGATCGAGGATATCGAATGCCTGGGCGGCCTGCAGCGCGTCACGGACAAGGCGCCCGTCGCCGTGAAGCAGTCGCTGGTTTACACGTTCACGTTCCCCGAGCAGGAAACGAAGCTCCGGCTTGGAAGCGAGTGTTCGAGGACCGATACGATGACGGCGTTCGGGTCGATCGTCGCGCTCGACGAGCAGTCGCGCACGATCGATATCAAGGTCGGAAGAAGCCGTGACGTGCCGCAGACGTTGTCGATTGCACCGGGTCCTCCGATCGATTCGAGCGCGTTGCGTAACGCCGTATGGCGATTCGCCGATTCGCTCGTTCACGACGACGGACGATTCAAGGCGCTGCGCGCGCTGCTGCGAAAGGACGCGCCGACGCTTCGTGGCAGAGAGGCGGGTTTGCCGGTATTGCCGGCCGGCGGAGATTTCGACTCGCGGGTGTTGGACGCGGTGTTGGCGCTCGACGACAGTTACCTGTTTGTCCAGGGGCCGCCGGGTACGGGGAAAACGACCGCCGGTGCGAAGCTGATCGTGGGTCTGATGGCGCAGGGACGTCGCGTCGGCGTCACCTCGAACAGTCACAAGGTCATCATCAACCTGCTCGAAGCAGTGCAGAAATGCGCAGAACGGCGCGGCGTTGCATTTTCCGGGGTGAAGAAGTCGACGAAGGACGATCCGGAGACGCTTGTCAACGGCCGCTTCGTTCGCGATGTGTTCGCGAACGCGGACGTGCTCGCGGCCGACGCTCAACTGATCGCGGGGACCGCGTGGCTCTTCGCCGATCCGCAGTTCGAGGCCGGTATCGACTATCTGTTCATCGACGAGGCGGGGCAGGTGTCGCTTGCGAATCTCGTTGCGATGGGCACCGCGGCGCGCAACGTCGTACTGCTCGGCGACCAGATGCAACTCGGGCAACCGATCCAGGGCGTGCATCCCGGGCGATCGGGCGAATCGACGCTCGAATACCTGCTCGACGGGCAGGCGACCGTTGCCGACGATCGCGGCGTATTTCTCGCAACGTCGTTTCGCATGCACGACGATGTCTGTCGCTTCATTTCCGAAGCGGTTTACGATGGGCGCCTGGCCCCGGCATCTTCCAACCAGGCGCGGCGCCTGGTTCTGAATGCAGGTGCGCACGCGGAACTGAGGCCTTCGGGCATTCGTTTCGTGCCGGTGAGCCATGACGGTTGCAGGCAGCGAAGCGACGCTGAAGCGGCGGTCGTCGACGCGCTGTTCGCAAATCTGCTTGCCCAGCACTACGTCGACGACGATGGCAGACCCTGTCGCTTCGCGCTCGACAATGTCCTCGTCGTGGCGCCCTACAACGC
>JAICVH010000297.1 GCA_025935435.1 Burkholderiales bacterium | reverse complement strand
TTCGAGCATCGGCTTGCGAATGTTGACACCCGCCGCATTCACCACGATGTCCGGCGCGCCGAACGCATCCGCTGCCGCGTTCGCGCAGGTGTCGAGCGCGGCGCGATCGATCAGGTCGCAACGCACGAAGGCGGCGCGACCGCCCCGCTCGACGATGGCATCGCGGGTGGCAGCGAGCTGCACCTCGTTGCGCGCGACGAGCACGACGCGCGCGCCGGCTTCGGCGAGCGCCTGGGCGATCGTACGGCCGATGCCCGAGCTCGCCCCGGTGACGAGGGCGACGCGATCGGCGAGTGTAAAGAGCGCAGCAACGTTCACCGCGCGCCCCGCCACTCGCTCACGTCTGCACCGGCTCGCCGCGGTCGAACCGCTTGCCGGCGAAATACTTGTCCAGCCGATCGTCCGCTGTTCGCGCGTGCGCCTCCATGCCCTCGAGCCGCGAAATGCGCGCGGTCACCGGCGCGATGATCTCTGCGGCTTCGCGCGTCATGCGCTGCCAGGTCAGCGGCTTCATGAACTTGTGCACGGAGAGTCCGGCCGAGTAGCGCGCTGCGCCCATCGTCGGCAGGATGTGATTAGGGCCCGACGCCTTGTCACCGAATGCGACGGTCGTTTCCTCGCCGAGAAACAGCGAGCCGTAGCAGGTGAGGCGTGCGAGCCACCAATCCAGGTCGCGCGCGTGGACTTCCAGGTGCTCGGGCGCGTGGCGATCCGCCTCGGCGGCGATCGCTTCCGGCGAATCGCCGACGATCACCTCGCCGTAGTCCCGCCACGCGCAGCCGGCCGCGTCGCGCGCGGTGGGCGGAAGCTCCGCCACGCGTTCGGGTACGCGCCGAAGCACATCGGTCGCAAGCGCCCGCGACGTCGTGAACAGCCACGCGGGCGACTCGTGGCCATGCTCCGCCTGACCGACGAGATCCGAGGCAACGATTGCCGGATCGGCGGTGTCGTCGGCAATGATTGCAACCTCGGAGGGACCCGCAAACACATCGATGCCGACCGTGCCGAACAGCAGCCGCTTGGCTTCGGCGACGTATTTGTTGCCCGGCCCGACGATGATGTCCGCGCGCCTGCCGGTGAACAGACCGTACGCCATCGCGCCGATCGCCTGCACGCCCCCAAGCGTCATGACGACATCTGCGCCGGCCACGTGCATCGCGTACAGCACATGCGGGTGAATGCCCTGCCCCTGGTAGGGCGTCGAGCATGCGATGACCGTCGGAACGCCGGCCGCCTTTGCCGTGGCGACGCTCATGTACGCCGACGCGATGTGCGCATACCGTCCGGTCGGCACATAGCAGCCGGCGACATTGACGGGAACGAGCCGCTGGCCGGCGACGAGTCCGGGCTGCAGCTCGGTTGCGAACTCGCGTATCGATTCGCGCTGCGCGTCGGCGAAGCGCCGGACCCGTTCGGTGGCGAAGTCGATGTCGCGTCTGATCGATGGAGAAATGTCGCGAATGCGCCGGGCGATCTCGTCCGGCGCGACCACGATGTCGCTCGTCCAGCCGTCGAGTCGCGCCGCGTAGTCGCGCACCGCTTCCTCGCCGCGCGACGCGATGTCGGCGAGCATCCGGGCGGCCGTCTCGCGCGCGCCGGCCGATTCCGTTTCCGGGGTCTTCGCGGCTTTCTTCAAATACTCGACGGCCATCGATGTCAATCAAGGGTGAGCAAGCGCCGGAAGCGTAGCGGTCGCGGCGAGGATGGTCAAACGATGCGCTGCCGATGTTGCGAATGCGATCGCTGGATCGGCCGGTGCGGGAACGATGTTGCGTCGCCACCGTCAAGAAAAAATTCGACGCCGGATCGCGACGTCAAAACCGCTTCGCCGAAAACGGTTGGATGTCCATGAACGGCGGACGACCGCTGATGAGGTCGGCAACGATTTCGCCGGTCGGCGCCGCCGCGGTCAGGCCGACATGACCGTGCCCGAAAGCAAACCAGGCGTTGGCGCAGCGCGTCGAGCGGCCGATGACCGGCATCGAGTCGGGCAGTGACGGTCGATGACCCATCCAGCGTTCGACGCCGTCGGCGCGGAGGCCCGGCAGCAGCCGCCGCGCCTTGTCGAGCAGCGCGTCGGCGCGCGCCCACGCCGGCGGCGCGTCGAGTCCCGCGAGTTCGACGGTTCCTGCTATACGCAGTCCGGTTTCCATGGGTGTGACGAAGAACTTGCCTTCGCCCGATGCGATCGGAATTGTCGGCGCAACGCCGGGGGCAGCGATCGACAGGTGGTAGCCGCGCTCGGTTTCGAGCGGCACGTCGTTGCCGAGCCGCGCGGCCAGGGCCTTCGAATGCGCGCCCGCGGCGAGGACGACGGCGTCGACGTCGATCGCGCCGTCTTCGATCAACACGCGGGTCACGCGACCATCGACGATGTCGAAGCCGGTCGCCCGCGCCGCGACAAACCGAGCGCCGCCCTCGCGCAGCCGTGTTGCAAGCGCGCGCGACAACCGCAGCGGGTTGGGGCAATGACCCTGCTCAGGCAGCAACACGAGATGCGTCAGCGTTGGCGAGAGCACCGGGTCGAACGCGCGAATCGCGGCCCCCTCGATGACTTCGAGTTCGACACCTCGCGCGCGGCGTAACGCGCGTCCGAGCGCGTCGGCATCGAACGCGGCGCGACTCTCGTACGCGAACGCGTAACCACGCTGCACGACGAGATCGGGGACGCCCGCCCATTGCGCAAGCACGCGCCATTTGTCTAGCGTCACGGTCAACAGCGCGTGCAACGCGTCTGCGATGCGTTCGACGCGACCGCGTGACGATGCGCGCTGAAACCGCCGCAGCCACGGCGCGATCCGCCAGCCGTACCGCCAAGGAATCGACAGCGGGCCCTTCGGATCGAGTAGCCATCTCGGCACCTGCTTCCACAGCCCGGGTAACCCGAGCGGAACGCAGGAGGCGCGGCTGAAGCAGCCGGCGTTGCCGAACGAACAGAATTCGCCGGGCGGCAACGGGTCGACAAGCGTGACGTCGAAGTCACGCATCTGCAGATGCGCCGCGCACGCGAGCCCGACGACACCGGCGCCGGTCACCGCGATATGCGGCATCAGCGATACCCCGCCGCCTGCAGTTCGAACAGCTCGGTGTAGCGGCCCCCTTGCCGAAGCAGCTCGTCATGCGTGCCGACGGCCTCGACCGTCCCCTCCGCCAGCACCACGATGCGATCGGCCATGCGCACGCTCGAAAACCGGTGCGAGATCAGGACCGCCGTCTTGTCACGGCTCAATTCCTTGAAGCGCTGGAACACCTCGAACTCGGAGCGCGCGTCGAGCGCGGCTGTCGGTTCATCGAGAATCAGCAACTGCGCATCGCGCATGTAAGCGCGCGCGATGGCGATCTTCTGCCACTCGCCGCCGGACAGGTCGAGCCCGCCGCGAAATACCTTGCCGATCACCTGCTCGTAGCGATTCGGAAGTTTTGCGATCACCTCGTCGGCAAGGCTCCGCCGAGCGGCTTCCACAATCCGCGGCCGGTCGTCGCGGGCCTCGATACGGCCGACTGCGATGTTCTCGGCGGCGGTCATGTGATAACGGACGAAGTCCTGAAAGATGACGCCGGTGTTCGAACGAAGCTCGGCGAGGTCGTACTCGCGCAGATCGTGGCCGTCGAGAAGGATGCGACCTTCGTCCGGGTCGTAGAGCCGCGCGAGCAGTTTGACGAGCGTCGTCTTGCCGGCGCCGTTCTCGCCGACGAGCGCGAGCACTTCGTTTGCGTGCAACGTGAAGTCGAGGTGGCGCACGGCCCATCGTTCAGCGCCCGGGTAGCGGAAGCCGACATCCTCGAACGTGAAGCCTGACCGGATCGGTGTCGGGAACGGCCGCGGATTCGGCGGCGACGTGATTTCGGCGCGAATGTCGAAGAATGAGAACAGGTCGTCGAGATACAGCGCCTGCCCGGCGACCTGCGAAAAGCCCATCAGCAGGTCTTCGAGCAGGTTGCGCAACCGCCGGAACGATCCGGCGAGGAACGTCAGATCGCCGATCGTGAATTCGCCGTGCAGCGTGCGCCAGACGATGTACGCATACGCGACGTAGTACGCAACGGTGCCAAGCGCGGTCAGCGCGCTGCCGAGGGTCGCTCGCCGCTTGGCGAGCGCCCGGTTGGCGTCGTAGAAGCTCGTGGCAAGCGTGCGATAGCGCTCGATCAGGAACGTGTT
>JAICVH010000638.1 GCA_025935435.1 Burkholderiales bacterium | reverse complement strand
TACAACGCGACGCTGCGTCCGCCGCTGTCGCTGGTCGTGCCCTATGAGCCGACGCGGCACTGGGACGGGAGCAACTATTTTGGCGCGAGCCTCGAGGCGTTGGTCCGACTCGGGCGAGCTAAGGGCTACCGTCTCGTCGGCTGCAACTTCTCCGGCGCAAATGCTTTCTTCGTGCGCGATAACATATGCGGTGACCGTTTCCTCGAACCGGCGACCGCCGAGGAGCATTATGAGCCCCCACGCTATTTCGCTATCTTGTTGATGGCTGGCCATCCGGGCCGCCCGGGTCCTTATCAAACCGTCTAAACGGCAAGCCACCCAAGCAAGCACACCACTACCCATTCGACCGCTGCACTGCGGGATTTCGATGCGGCGTATGTCCGCTACGGGTCAGACTCGGACATTCGGCGATGTCCGCTCAATGTCCGCTTTGCCCCCGAAAGCGGACATTGCTCGGCGTCGTAAGCACGTCCGCTTCGCGCCAAAAGCGGACAAATCGGCAGGCGTCTTGGTAAGTCCGCTTTGTGCCGATTTTGTTGCAGAAGTCGCCGATGAGAGACGCAAGTTGCGCCGGCGTTGAGCCGGAGCCTTGGCCTACCAGTCGCTCCGTTGAAGCGACTGCGCTGACGCCGTCAACGCGGCTGCAACGCGACTGACGCTCACACCACACATGAGGCGGCCAGCGGTGGCGGACGGGCGACGAGCTTGGCCAGCCTGCGGAGGTTTTGCGCGATGGCTGCCAGCGTGAACTCGAACTGGGCACCACGCGGCCCGCGCAATCGCAAGCGGCCAAGCCGCAGGATGCGCTTGAGATGTGCAAACAGCATCTCAACGCGCTTTCGGTCATGGCGCGATCGCTCGAACGCCTCGGTCTTGGCCAGCGCCCGGGCAACGTCGCGAGCCTCCTCGTAGATGCTTCGCGGGATCCTGCGGAAAGGTGTCTTTGGACAGCATTGCGCCTTGAACAGGCAGGTACGACAGTCGCGCGCGCTTGCCAGATAAAGAAGTGTTTCCCCGTCATTGACCAATTTGCCGGTCGTGGTGAGGACCTTGCCCGCCGGGCAGAGGTACACGTTTCGCTCCTTGTCGAACGTGAAGTCGTCCCGACTGAAGGTCCCATCGTCGCGCTTCGACTTGTCGATCACCGGGATGTGCGGCGCAATCTTCTTGTCTTTGACGAGCCAGTTGAGGTTTGCTCCCGAGCCGTAGGCCGTATCGGCCGCGAGCCGCTCGGGCTTGATATCGAAGCGCTCCTCGGTGCGCTCGATCATGGTCTTCGCCGCGCCGACCTCCGCTTGGCGAATAGCGCGCGAGGCCTCGACGTCCATGATGATGCCAAACTTCACATCGATCAGATAGTTATCGGCGTAGGCAAAGAACGCCGGTCCTCGCATCGCGCCCGTCCACTGTGCAGCTGGATCGGACGGCGACACAAACTTTGGAGTGACGCTGCTCGCCGCCCCGAATGCCGCGGCGTCAAGTGTGGCGAGATACTCCTTCGCCGCCCGGCTCGCCGCTTGCGCGTCAAGTCCCTTGCTCCACTCTGACCCAGGGATTGACCGCTGCTTGTTGGCGTCGGCAACAACCAGACTGGCATCCACTGCAAAACCTTCCCCGCCGACGAGACCAGCCGTCAGACACACGCCAACGACGCGCTCGAACACGCTCCGGAAAATGTCGCTGTCGCGGAACCGCTCGTTGCGTGCGCGTGAGAACGCCGAATGATCCGGGATCTTGTCCTCGATCGAGAGCCCACAAAACCAACGATAGGCGAAGTTCACTTGCACATCACGACACAACGCCCGCTCCGAGCGGATCGCGAACACGTAGCCGATGATCAGCATCCGGATCATCAGAACTGGGTCAATCGAGGGCCGACCGAGCTTCGAGTAGTAGGGCGCAAGCTCGCAATGCACCCATGACAGGTCGAGAACGCCAGCAATCTGGCGGACCAGATGATCGTCCGGCACCGCCTCATCAAGACAGAATGAATAGAATAGCTGTCCCTGGTCGTGGTTGAGCCGCCCCATCATCGCTCGCCTCCACAGCGAATCGCATGACAGCGACGGAATCAC
>JAICVH010000301.1 GCA_025935435.1 Burkholderiales bacterium | reverse complement strand
TCGGATCCTGCCGGCGCGGCCCACCATAATCCCTGATAGTTCGGGACATCGATCGCGACCACGTCGATCGGCAACGCGGGTGATAGCTGGCCAAACGCATTGCCTGCGAGCGTCATTCGCCACTGGAAGTCGTACGTGCCCGGCGCCTGCGGCATCGTGACGGTGAACGCGAACGTCGCCAGTGCGCCGGGTGCCACGTCCTGCGCAAGCGGCACCGACGTCACGCCAAAGACCCCAGCGCCGGCCGGTACGAGTGCGTATCCGTCGCCCGCGCGCCAGGTTGTGAGCGTCACGTTCCTGAAGGCGACGATGACCGGGATCCGTGCGCCCGCCGGCGCCCGGCGCGGCGCCTGCTGCGACACGAACTCCGCGGCGCTCGACAGCTGTACACGCGGATCCGGCGATTCCTCGCCGAACGTGCCGTACGTCTGCGACAGCATGCGAAAGCGAAACGGCGGCGTCGCCGCGTAACCACAGGCGAGCGGCTTGATCGTGAAGGCAAACGTCACCTCCTGCCCGGGCGCCACATCGTGCGGCAGCAGCACCCGGTTGCCGCTGTACATGCCGTGCGGATTGTCCTGGATGCACCAGAAAAAATTGTCCTGCGGTTCCTGCGAGGCGAGGAACACGTCTCCTTCTGCGCGCGACCAGACCGCGGTCCCAGTGTTGCGCATCGTGATCGAGACAGCGGTTGGCGCTAACAGCTCGATGAACGCCGGGACGGTTTGCGCGACGAACATCGCGTCGTAAGCCACCGCCGTGAGTTTGAGCGGCAACCGTTGCGCGTGCGTTGCCGATACGACGATGAGCGATGCGAGCAGGACCGACCAGCCGACGATCCTGCGGATCATCGAGCGCTCGCGACGGCTAGCGGCCGAGCTTTTCCTTGGCGAGCTTGAATTGCTTGTTGAACGCGTCGAGTACCAGCGTGACGTGCTTCGCATCTTCGGACGGACGCACTTCTGCGTCGGAGATACCGGTGCCTTCGCATGCGACGATGGTGCCCGACTTGCCGCGCCACCGCTTGGCCGTCGATTCCATGTTGACACGGCAGCGCACGATGTTGGCCTCCGGCTTGCCCCATCCTTGCGCGGCGTCGGGATTTTCCTTGAAACCGAGCTTTTCGAGGCCGGCCATGACATCGGACAGCCGCTTGAGCGACCGCGTGTCGTAGGCGAGATCATTGCGCCAGAACTGCGTCTCGATGAACACCTTGTTGCCCGCGCCGTCGCGCATGTAGACGTACGGGTTGATCGAACCTTTGGCATTTTCCGCATTCTCGGCCGGCTGCGCGGATGCAGTCCCCACCATCAGTGCGGTCAGCAGCAGGCCACCCAGGACCACGTTCGCTTTGGACATCGATCACTCCTCCATCGAATCTCGGTGTTCTTAGGATGTTGAATCGCCCGCCAAGTTCGGCGCGCCCGCTGGTCGGCGATTCGGTCCGCGCCGTCGCACCCCGGCTTCATGCTGCACGAGCGTCGCCCGTTTCCAGCACGCGGCCTTCGACGATGATGCGCCATACGCCGGTGAACAGCAGCCAGACGCCGGTCAGGACGCCGATGAAGGCGATCGACGATGCCGGCCAACCCCAGGCGATCAGCCCGCCGATGACGATCGACAGCAGTCCGTCGAAAAGCACCCATCCCCAACCCTTGTGCGGCTTGATGCGCAACGCGAGGATCAGTCGCGAAATCCCGCCCGCGAAAATGAACGCCCCGATCAGGAGCGCGAGTGACGCGATGCCGGCGATCGGAAACATCAGCAGCGACAGACCGAGCAGCAGCGTGATGATGCCGGAGGCGAGCTTCCATCCGAAGCCCGGACGCCGACGCGTCTGGATCGCGTGCACGATTTCGACGCCGCCGGCGAAGATCAGCAGCCAGGCGAGCGTCAGCGCGGTGGCGAGCGCAGCAATGCCCGGCATCAACAACGCGAGCACACCGGTCACGATCAGCAGAATGCCCCACACCATCACCCAGCCGCGGCTATGGGTCGGATGCGTGGGATTTGGCGTCTGAGTCGTCATGGCCGATGCTCCTTTCGAAAGTAGGGTCAGACTCGACTTTTGCCGTCGAGTCCAGCGTCGAACCGAATGGCGGAGTGGCAAAAGTCGAGTCTGACCCTACTTTTCGCGAGGCGTCGGCCCGAACCGGCGCATCGACGGCACCGGATGCGCGGGAACGCCGTACAGCTTGCTGCCTGCAGCCGCATGTTTGGTCACCACACTGCCGCCGCCGACCAGCGCGCCTGCGTCGATTATGACGTTGTCGATGACGACGCTGCCGATGCCGAGCAGGGCGTCGGCTGCAATCGTCGCGTGACCGGCGATGGCAGTCCCGGCGGACAGCCACGCGCGCGCGTCGATCACGACGCCATGGCTCACGTAGACGAGGCTGCCGATCTTGACGTCGTCGTCGATGTACGTATGCGACAGCATTCCGCGGCATACGCAGGCCTGCGCACCCACGTCGACACGATCGCCGATACGGACGCCGGCGAGATGCGGAAAAAACAGCCGCCGCCCGTCTGCACGATCGTGATACGCGAGGCCGACCCAGCCGATGACAGCGTTCGGGCCGATCACGCAGTCGCTGCCGATTTCGCAATCGTCGTAGACGATGGCGCCCGCCCCGACGCGCGTGCGTGCCCCGATCGCGACGTTCGTGCCGATGCAGGCGGACGGCGCGATCCGAACGGTGTCCTCGATGCGCGCGTTCGCCGCGATACCCGGTGGCGGGTCCTCCGGCCGCGCGCTGTCCGGCAACAGCGCATTGACCACCGCGATGAATGCCGCACGCACATCGTCGACGCGAACGAGCGTCTGGTCGCTGCGCGGTCGCGCCAATGCCGAATGCTGCACGATGATCGTCGACGCTTGCGTGGCTGCCACGCGTTCGGCGGCATCGCCGGTATCGCAGAACGCAAGCACGTCCGGACCTGCACACGCCAGTGATCCGATGCCTGCGATCGCCCGCGCGGCATCGCCATCGATCGTGCACGCGCCGAGGCATGCACCGACTGCGCCGGCGTTGGTCGCCTGCGTCAACGCGCGAACGAAGCCGACGCGTGCGCGAGTGTTCGTCACGCTGCGGCGGAGCTTCCGGCGACGTCTTGTGCGCGGTCGAAATCGGCGCACTGCTTCCAGACCGCATCGCCGGGAATCGCCTGCGGAGGCATGAAGCGCGCGAGATCGACGCCTGCGCGCTTGAACCGCCACAGCAGATACGGGTGCAGGCCGGTGAGCCGCGTCCGATAGAACACCGTGTATGCGTCGTTGCTGCCGTAAGGCCGGCTGCGCAGTTTCTCCAGCACCTGCCGGTCGCCGCCGGTGCCGCCCGCGAAACGCGTCATCGCCCACTCGGGGAAGACATCGTTGCACGCGAACTTGTCGATGAAAAAGCAATTGGTGTCGACGAATCCGCCCTGCGCCTTCCCGTACACGCCGCGGCCGGGCCCGAGCGACTCCCACGTGTCCTCGCACAGCAATTGTCCGGTTTCGGCGTCCACGAAATGACGCAGCGAAAACGCCCACGCCTTGTCCTTGACGGCGGCGAGCATCGATTCGACGTGGTTCTGCGCGTACCAGTTGTCGTCGTCGAGATAGGTCACGTGACGGCTGTTGGCGGCGTAGCTCAGTATCGTCTTGAGTGCGCCGCCGTAATGGCTCGGATAGACGCCGCCGTTGCGTTGTGACGTCGAGTAACCGAGATCGAGCGTCGTTATGGCGACGTGCGAGGGCGCCTCCCGCTGCAGCGTTTCGACGACGGCGCGGTCGCCCTGCCAGCGATCGACGCCGACCAGTATCTGCATCCGCCCGCGGAACGCCTGGGCGAACACCGAGCGCATCGCCTGCGCGAGCGTGTCGCGGACGACCGTCACCATGACGATGCCGACGTCGAAGGGAGTCTGCAGGCCTGAGGTCACGAAATGAGCGGCAGCGGAACAAATCGTCTGGCGAGGCGCCCCACGATCGGCGGCCTGGGCCGCCACGCGCGGCCATGGGTGGTGCCGTCGCCTGCGACATAGACTGCGGCGGAAATATACCCCAAGCCACGGCGTCCAGAGCGGCCCGACCATTGACGCTAAGCTCCTGATCGGCCTATAAT
>JAICVH010000227.1 GCA_025935435.1 Burkholderiales bacterium | reverse complement strand
TTCGCGCGCGCAGCGCGCCGCGCCACCCGTGACGGACCGCGCTCCCACTCGCGCGCGCGCCGCTTCGCCCGCTGCCTGGACACGCCGGTGGCGTTCGTTGCAGCGCTTTGCACACGCGACGCGTAGCTATGTATGGGCCCCGCGTTCGTTGCGCGCGGTTGCGCGACGCGCAATTGCGGCGGGAAAAAAAGAACCCCGCCGCAGCGGGGTTGCCTTTTGAGACGCAGACCGAGGTTTACTTGCTCGGGCCGCGCTGCGACATGCGTCCGGTCGCGATCATGAAGTTGTCGAACCGGTTCTCGGAGACCTGGAACCACGCGATCTGGTCGTTGCGGAACGCCTTCCACGGTTCGTAGATCTTCTTGAACTTCGCGTTCTTCTCCGAGATTTCCTCGTAGGTTTCGGTCGTCGCCTTGTAGCACGCCGCGAGAATCTCGTTCGAGAACGGCGCGAGCTTCACGCCGCCGGCAATCAGCTTCTTCAGTGCTGCAGGATTCAGCGCGTCGTACTTCGCCATCATGTCGACGTTCGCTTCGTAGCACGCGCCTTCGAGGATCGACTGGTAGTCCTTCGGCAGGTCCTGGTACGCCTTGGCGTTCACGAACAGGTCGAGTTCCGGCCCACCCTCCCACCAGCCCGGGTAGTAGTAGTACTTCGCGACCTTGTACAGACCGAGCTTTTCGTCGTCGTACGGACCGACCCACTCCGCCGCGTCGATCGTGCCCTTTTCGAGCGCCGGATAGATGTCGCCGCCCGGTATCTGCTGCGGGATAACGCCGAGCTTCTGCAACGGCAATCCGCCCGTGCCGCCGATGCGCATCTTCAGCCCCTTGAAGTCCGCAGGCGTCTTGATCTCCTTGCGGAAGAAGCCGCCCATCTGCGCGCCGGTGTTGCCGGCCGGGAAGTTGACGATGTTGTAGTCCTTGTAGAACTCGCGCATCAACTGCATGCCGCCGCCGTGATACATCCATGCATTCTGCTGACGGTAGTTCATGCCGAACGGGATTGCGCAGCCGAATGCGAACGTCGGATCCTTGCCGAAGAAGTAATAAGGCGCCGTATGCGCGCACTGAATCGTGCCGTTCTGCACGGCATCGACCACGCCGAACGGCGGAACGATTTCGCCGCCGGCAAACGTCTGGATCTGGAACTTGTTGTTCGTCGACGCGGCGACACGCTTGCTGATCACTTCCGCCGCACCGAAAATGGTGTCGAGGCTCTTCGGAAAGCTCGATGCCAGTCGCCACTTGACTTCGGGCGCGGCTTGCGCGAACACCGGCGCTGAACTCGCCGCCAGGATCCCGGCCAGGCCGGTGTGCTTGATGAACGAACGACGTTCCATCCGTAGTCTCCTCGCTTTCATGTGTCGGCCGCGCCGACGATTGATTTCAGCTTCGGGCCGTCAGCCCGCTCTCCCACCCGCTGCGCCCGGTCGCGGCCAGGCACGAAATTAGTCCGGCATTCTAGCAGCCGTGTCGGCGGCCGCCATCGCGTTCACGCCGTAAGCTTTCGCACCGCATTGAACAGCGTCCACGTCCAGCCGGTCTGACGTTCCAGTGTCTTGGTGAACCGGATCAGGTAGCGCGCGCTTCCGGTATCGAGTTCGATCATGCCGCCGGGGGTGAAGCGATCGTCCGGCCCGATCAGACTGCGCTGTGAAGCCTGGCGGTTCTCCGGCGCAGCAGGCAGGTAGATGCCGAAGAACGGCTTGTCGTAATTTCCGCGCCCGGAACGGGGTGCCTCGACAGGCGCCGCCCAGTTGCGCAGCAGCACGCGCACGAGCCGCCGCGCGATGATCTCGACGCCCACCGTCATCTCATCCACTTGCTGCCGTTGCATGCGGCGCACGACGCCCAGGATCCACAATCCTCCGTCATTGATCGCGAGCAACTCGCCAAGTTTTGCCGGTGCTTCCTTGGCCGGCGCCATCAACCGACAGCCGCTTTCACTGCGGTCGACCATCTTCCACCGTGTCCCTCGCACACGACGTTCGATCGATGCGGGGTTGATTCCAGGGTTGATGACCGTGACTTCGTCGAAACTCGTCATCACGCCAGGCGTGCGGGCCGCGTCGGGCAGGCGGTCGATCTCGGCGACGGCGCGCGTCAGCGCGTGCAGACCACTCACGACGCGGACATGCTCGTCAGCGGATTGGCGCGACGCACGCGGTGCATGCGCAATCGCATCGGGTCCGAACAACGCGGCGAGCCGCATCAGCAGCAATCGCTGTTCGCGCGCGGGAAGTTCGCCGGCTGCAAGCGGCTCTTCATCGTTTTCCGGCAACCAGCGGAGGCGCTCGACGATGCGCGTATAGACAGGGCCTGTGTCGACGTAAAGTGTTCGACCGCCGACCACGGGCTTGTCTCGCCGGCGCAGTCCCTGCGCACCGGTCAGGTCGACGTAGAAACCGGCGCCCTCGCTCGCGGTCGGCATCAGCGTGAGTGTCGGCGCCCAATCCTCGAGCTGTGTCCCGACCCACTCGACCTGGTCGGGCGTGAAGTTCCCCGAATCGAGCCGCATCAGCAGCAGCATGTTGAGGTACACCTGCTCGACGAAGATCCCGGGTTTCGCAAACGCACCCGCGCCGAATACGAGTTGCTCGCGGTGCCATGCGCGTGCACGCGCGAGTTCGTAGACCTCGTGAAATTCTCGCCACTGTGCGGGGATCCAGTGACTGTACCGAAAGAGTCTGAACTTGCCGTCGAGTCCCCGGTAATGGGCGAGACGCACGAGCGCCCACGGGAGGATGACCCGCCAGCGGCGATTCTCGGCATGCGGGAAGCCCGCTTGCAGCGCGGCGTTGTAGGCGCCGATGAAGCCCTTCACGAGGTCGAACACCGCGTGCCACAGCCGCGATTCGACGGTGGAACTCTTCTGGTAGTTGATCGTGTACTGGCGCGTCAAATCACGAACGATCGGCTCGAGTCGCGCATCGAGTTCGAGCAGCGCCTCGACCTGCGCCGCGTCCGCCTCGCGGCCACCGACGGGAAAATTGGCGAGCAGTTCGAGCGACTGGCTCTGGATCTCGAGAACATCACCGGCGGGCAGCCGGGCCATCCACCGCCCGATCTGCGTGGAGTTCCGAAGCGGATCGTTGACCCGGCGGAGCCAGTCGGCGATCGGCTCGAGGACGTTCACGTGCCTAGGCCTGTTAACGCTATGGGCGCAAACGCGAACGGGTGACGTGGGCTAGCTGACTGCGATCGTCATGCTAGCTGCCGGCGATCGTCATACGCGAAATGAGCATCGACCCGACGTGCCGCGAGCCCCGGCGGTCGATGTCGCTGCCGAGCGCGACGATGTCCCGAAACATCTGCTTCAGGTTGCCGGCGATGGTGATTTCCTCGACCGGATAGGCGATCTGCCCGTCCTCGATCCAGAAACCGGCAGCGCCGCGCGAGTAATCACCGGTCACCGCGTTGACGCCCTGCCCGAGTTGTTCGGTGACGAACAAGCCGCGTCCCATGCGTCGCATCAGCGCGGCCAGATCGTCCGTTCCGGGAATGACGAGGTTGTGCGCACCGCCGGCGTTGCCGGTCGAACGCAGACCGAGCTTGCGCGCCGAATAGCTGCCCAGAAAATAACCCTGCACGACGCCGTTCTCCACGACATTCCTGCGCTCGGTGGCAACGCCTTCGTTGTCGAACGGGGCACTGCCGCGCCCGCGCAGCAAGTGCGGCTCCTCGTGGATGTTCACGTGCGACGCGAACACCGACTGACCGAGCGAATCCAGCAGGAACGACGACTTGCGATACAGACTGCCTCCCGATACCGCGTGCACGAATGCGCCGAGCAGATCGGCCGCTTCGGGTGCTTCGAACAGCACCGGACACTCGAGCGTTCCGAGTTGTCGTGAACCCAGACGCCGGACCGTGCGCTCACCCGCAATGCGACCGACATCGGCCGGCGCAAGCAGCTCGTCAGGCGCGCGCGCCGCCGTGTACCAGTAGTCACGTTGCATCGCGCCGTCGAGCTCGCCGATCACAGCGCAGTCGATATGATGGCGCGAGCTGCGATAGCCGCCGCTGAAGCCAAGGCTGTTCGCGTAGATGAACTCCGACTCGCCGCGCGAAACGCTGGCGCCCTCGCTGTTCGTGAGGCGCGGATCGACCGCGAGTGCGGCGGCCTCCGTCTCGCGACCGAGCGCGATCGCATCGTCGACCGACAGCTCCCACGGATGGTAGAGATCGAGGTCCGGCCACGCGCGCGCGAGCCGATCGGGATCGGCAAGGCCGGCGCACGGATCCTCGGCCGTGTAGCGCGCGATTGCGAGCGCCTTGTCGACGGTCGCGCCAATCGACTCATCGGAGAAGTCCGCCGTGCTCGCGTGGCCACGGCGCGCACCGACGTACACGGTGACGCCGACGCCCTTGTCGCGGTTGTACGCGATCGTCTCGACATCGTTCTTGCGCACGGTCACGCTTTGTCCCACGGCTTGGGAAACCTCGGTCTCGGCAGCGCTCGCGCCACCTGCGCGCGCGGCATCGAGTACCGCGGCCGCGACGCGTTCGAGCGTCGCAGTCGACACGGGAAAATGGGATTTGCCTTCACCGTATCCGGGCCGGGATGTCGGCGCAGGCGCGCGCACGGCGTTCGTGGAGACCGTCATCTTCTTGCTGCAAGGGAGCGTCGGCTATCATAGCAAACACGTTTGTCCAACCGCATGAACGCCCACGACGCTCTGACGCACGGCGATGCCGCGCTGCCGCCGTCAAAGACCAAACGCAAGCACGACATGCATGCGTTGCAGCAGCTCGGGGTTGCGCTGATCGCGCTCGATCCGAAGCGCCTTGCGACGCTCGACCTGCCCGAGCAGTTGGTGGACGCGATCGCGCTCGCGCGAACGATCACGCGCCACGAGGCGAAACGCCGGCAGTTGCAGTACATCGGCCGGCTGATGCGCGACGTCGATCCTGAGCCGCTGCGTGTGGCGCTTGCGCGTTTCGCTCAGGGGCCGGAGCGCGAACGCGCCCAGTTCGCGCTGGTCGAGCAGTGGCGCGATCGCGCGCTTGCGGGTCCGGAAGGTGTTCAGGCGTTCGTCGATGCGTATCCCAATGCGTCCGGCGAATCACTGGCGAAACT
>JAICVH010000494.1 GCA_025935435.1 Burkholderiales bacterium | reverse complement strand
GTCGCCCGATCGTAGGCCGCTCCTCATCATCGCGGGCGCGGGCTCCGGCAAGACGAGCACGCTTGCCTGCCGCGCCGCCCACCTCATCGCGAATGGCGCCGATCCGCAGCGCATCCTGCTGTTGACGTTCTCGCGCCGCGCGGCCGAGGCGCTCGAACGTCGCGCAGCGCAGTTCCTGCAGCGCGTCCTCGGGAAAAGCGCGGTCGCGCAGGTGTCGATGCTTCCGTGGGCGGGCACGTTTCACAGCGTCGGCGCGCGACTTCTGCGCGAGTACGCCGCGATGATCGGCGTTCACGAGTCGTTCAGCATCCTCGATCGGCCGGATGCCGAAGACCTGATCGACCTGGTGCGGCACGATCTCGGGTTCGACGCGTCGAAGAGTCGCTTTCCGTCCAAAGGCACGTGTCTCGCGATCTATTCGCGCGTCGTCAACGCCGAGTCGACGATCGAGGAGGTGCTCAAAGACGCGTATCCGTGGTGCGTGCCGTGGGCCGGGGAACTCGAGCAGCTGTTCGCGCACTACGTCGCGACGAAGCAGTCGCAGAACGTGCTCGATTACGATGATCTGCTGCTCTACTGGTCGCACATGCTGGCCGAACCGTCGATCGCGCGCGACGTCGGCAGCCGCTTCGATCACGTGCTGGTCGACGAATACCAGGACACCAATCGGCTGCAATCGTCGATCCTGCTGGCGTTGAAGCCGGACGGCCGTGGCGTCACCGTCGTCGGCGACGACGCGCAGTCGATCTATTCGTTTCGCGCAGCGACCGTGCGCAACATCCTCGAATTTCCGCAGCGGTTCGAACCTGCGGCGCGCGTCGTGACGCTCGAACGGAACTATCGCTCGACCCAGCCGATTCTGGACGCGTCCAATGCCGTCATCGGTCTTGCCAGCGAGCGCTTCACGAAGAATCTGTGGACCGACCGCATCGCGGGCCGCAAACCGCGGCTCGTGACCACGCGCGACGAAGCTGCACAGGCGCGTCATGTCGCCGACAGCGTGCTCGAACGACGCGAGCACGGCACGGCGCTGAAATCGCAGGCGGTGCTGTTCAGGAGCTCGAGTCACAGTGCGCAGCTCGAGCTCGAACTCGCGCGTCGCGGCATTCCGTTCGTGAAGTATGGCGGACTCAAGTTCCTCGAAGCGGCGCACATCAAGGACGTGCTGTGCGTGCTGAAGTGGAGCGACAATCCGCGCAATCGCATGGCGGGCTTTCGTGCGCTGCGATTGCTGCCGGGGGTGGGACCTTCGACGGCCACGCATCTGCTCGATGCAATCGCTCAGTCGCCGGAGCCGTCCCGCGCGCTGGCGGCGTTCGAACCTGCCGCGGCGTTTGCAGAAGCGTGGGCCGGTTTCGTCGCGCTGCTGCAGACGCTCCGCGCGGACGCCGCGGACTGGCCTTCCGCGCTCGACGCCGTGATCGCGTGGTACGAACCGCATCTTGCGCGTATCTTCGATGATGCGTTCGTGCGTCGCGGGGATCTGGTCCAGCTCCAGCACATCGCGTCGACGTACCCGTCGCGCGAGCGCTTCCTCACGGAGCTGACGCTCGACCCGCCGGCGGCGACGAGCGACGAGGCGGGTCCGCCGGGCCGTGACGATGATTACCTGATCCTGTCGACGATCCACTCTGCCAAGGGGCAGGAGTGGAAGGCCGTGCACGTGCTGAATGTCGTCGACGGCTGCATTCCGTCGGACATGGCGACCGGAAGCACGCCGGAGATCGAGGAGGAACGCCGGCTGCTGTACGTCGCCATGACGCGCGCGCGAGAAGAACTGGTTCTAATTTCGCCACAACGGTTCTTCGTGCGCCAGCAGAACGCCTACGGCGATCGCCACGTGTATGCATTGCGGAGCCGCTTCATCCCGGACGCCATCACCGGATTCTTCGAATGCGGTGCCGATTCGTCCGCGATGCACGCGGAAGAGGGTGTACCAGCCAAGAATTCGGCATCGGCCGCGCCGGTCGACATTGCGGCGCGCATTCGCGCTCGCTGGACCGGCTCGACGTAAACATTTGTGCGACGCCGCTGCTTACGGTCGCGGCGATCGCCGTCGTGCGTTTCGCAAGCGCATTACACCGTCGAGGTTCGAAGAGTAAGCTTTCACCATGCCGCTCGGGCCGCCCAGCACCATCACGACGCCACCGCGCGATTTCAGCGAGCGCGGCGCGCCGACAACGTATTTCACCGATCCCGATGTGCTGACGGTGGATCCAATGTTCGATGGCTTGCGCCAGCCGAATGCGGCGATCCAGCGGCTGTGGACGGGTGCGCTGTGGTCGGAAGGCCCCGCATGGAACGCGCAGGGCCGCTACCTCGTATGGAGCGACATTCCCAACAACCGGCAACTGCGCTGGCTCGAGGACAACGGGCAGGTCAGCGTGTTTCGCATGCCATCGA
This sequence comes from Burkholderiales bacterium, assembly GCA_025935435.1. Taxonomy (GTDB): domain Bacteria; phylum Pseudomonadota; class Gammaproteobacteria; order Burkholderiales; family Casimicrobiaceae; genus VBCG01. The sequence goes on along the minus strand of JAICVH010000494.1, from coordinate 464 downwards.
ACAACAGCAACGGCAACACGTTCGATTTCCAGGGCCGTCAGCTTTCCTGCGAACACATCACGCGACGCGTCGTTCGCTACGAGCTCGACGGTTCCGTGACGATCATCGCATCGCAGTTCGATGGCAAGCGGCTCAACTCGCCGAACGACGTCGTGCCGCATCCCGATGGCAGCTATTGGTTCACCGATCCGCCCTACGGCGCTCAACTTTACGAAGGCACGGTCGACGCATCGGGCGGTCCTGCTAACAAATCCGGTCGCATCAATCCGCGGCTTGGGCAGCCGCCCGAGCTCGGCAGCTACAAACGTGAGTTGCCGACCAGCGTGCATCGCGTCGACCCGAGCGGCAAGGTGGATCTCGTCCTTGGCGAAGACCAGGTTCCCGATCCGAACGGACTCTGTTTTTCACCCGACTACAAGAAACTGTACGTCGCCTCTACCGGCAAGGGACCGGGCGATACCGGT
>JAICVH010000477.1 GCA_025935435.1 Burkholderiales bacterium | reverse complement strand
GGCCTGCTTGAATGCGCGGCGCTCGACCTCCGCCAGCAAGGCCGACATTTCCTGATGCGAAGCCAGTCCCGGATCCTCCTCGAAACGAGCGCGGCATTATAGGCAGATCGGTCGCCCGCGCTCCGAACTGACACCGGCCGCTCGACGATGTTGCGTCGTAGCATTCTGCGGCTTGACCGCGGGCGCCGTTTGCCGCTATCGTCTCCGCTTTCCGGGCGGCGACGCCCGGGATGTGCATTGCAACAAAGGGCCGTTTAACCTCCCTCTGCGGCGCCACAAGCGCCAACGAGTCACCCACAGGAGCCGGCCCGGCTGCCCCAACACGCTTTCGATCACCAAAGCTTGGCGGGCCCGCGCTCGACACGAGTGCGACCGGCAGTTCGAGCAGTAGGCGCCCGCATGGGCCGCGTTCGCGCGTTTATCGGCAAAGGCCAGCCATCATGCAGCTGACAGGTTCTGAAATCCTCATTCGTTGTCTCCAGGAAGAGGGCGTCGAGTACGTCTTCGGCTATCCGGGCGGCGCCGTTCTCAACATCTACGACGAGCTGTTCAAGCAGACCAAGGTCAAGCACGTTCTGGTGCGGCACGAGCAGGGCGCCGTGCATGCCGCCGACGGCTATTCGCGATCGTCGCAGAAAACGGGCGTTGCGCTCGTGACGTCCGGACCGGGCGTGACCAATGCCGTCACCGGCATCGCGACGGCGTACATGGACTCGATCCCGATGGTCGTGATCACCGGTCAGGTGCCGACTGCGGCGATCGGCCAGGATGCGTTCCAGGAGTGCGACACCGTCGGCATCACGCGGCCCTGCGTCAAGCACAACTTCCTCGTGAAGAACGTCGCAGATGTCGCGCTGACGATGAAAAAGGCGTTCTACCTCGCGACGACCGGCCGTCCGGGACCGGTCCTCGTCGACATTCCCAAGGATGTTTCGCAGGCGACGACCGAATTCGCGTATCCGAAGTCGGTCGCGATGCGCTCGTACAACCCGGTCACCAAGGGTCACGCGGGACAGATCAAGAAGGCGGTGCAGCTGCTGCTCGAGTCCAAGCGGCCGATGGTTTATACGGGCGGCGGCGTCGTGCTGAACAATGCGTCGGACGCGCTGACCCGGCTCGTGCGGCTGCTCGGCTTCCCGTGCACGAACACGCTGATGGGGTTGGGCGGATTTCCGGCGACCGATCCGCAGTTCACCGGCATGCTCGGCATGCACGGAACGTACGAATCGAACATGGCGATGCAGAACTGCGACGTGCTCTTTGCGGTGGGCGCGCGCTTCGACGATCGCGTGATCGGCAACCCGGCGCATTTCTACCGGCCGGATCGCAAGATCATTCACATCGACATCGATCCGTCGTCGATCTCCAAGCGGGTCAAGGTCGATGTCCCGATCGTCGGTTACGTCGCCGACGTTCTGTCGGAAATGGTGAAGATCGTCGAATCGTCGCCTGCGCGCCCGGACCCCGTTGCGCTGAAGGCATGGTGGGCCGAGATCAAGGAATGGCAACGGAAGGACTGCCTGCGCTACGACCGCGACAGCAAGCTCATCAAGCCGCAGCTCGTCATCGAAAAGCTGTACGAGGCGACGCGCGGCGACGCCTTCGTGACATCCGACGTCGGCCAGCACCAGATGTGGGCGGCGCAGTACTACAAGTTCAACAAGCCGCGCCGGTGGATCAACTCCGGCGGCCTTGGAACGATGGGTTTCGGCTTGCCGGCGGCGATGGGCGTGCAGCTCGTCAATCCCGGTGCCACGGTGGTCTGCGTGACCGGCGAGGCGTCGATCCAGATGTGCATCCAGGAGCTCTCGACGTGCAAGCAGTATCACCTGCCGATCAAGATCGTCAATCTCAACAACCGCTACATGGGCATGGTGCGGCAGTGGCAGGAATTCTTCTATGGCAACCGCTACGCCGAGTCGTACATGGATGCGCTGCCCGACTTCGTGAAGCTTGCGGAGGCGTACGGGCACGTCGGTCTCAAAATTGAAAAACCCGGCGATGTCGAGGGGGCGTTGCGGGAGGCGCTCGCGCAGAAGGAGCGGCTCGTGTTCCTCGACTTCATCACCGACCAGACCGAGAACGTGTTTCCGATGGTGCCGGGCGGCAAGGGGCTCACGGAGATGATCCTGGCCGAAGAGCTGTGACGGCGCGCGTGCTTTGAAGCCATGAGACACATACTGTCAATCCTGGTCGAGAACGAAGCCGGCGCGCTGTCCAGGATCGCGGGGTTGTTTTCCGCGCGCGGGTACAACATCGAATCGCTGACCGTTGCACCGACCGAAGACCCGACGATGTCGCGGATGACCATCGTCACCAGCGGATCGGACGACGTCATCGAGCAGATCACCAAGCAGTTGAACAAGCTGGTCGAGGTCGTCAAGGTCGTCGACCTGACCGAAGGCAACCACATCGAGCGCGAGCTGATGCTGGTCAAGGTGCGCGCGGCCGGCAAGGATCGCGACGAAATGAAGCGGCTGGCGGACATCTTTCGCGGCCGCATTCTCGACGTGACGGACAAGAGTTACACGATCGAGCTGACCGGCACCGGTTCGAAGCTCGACGCGTTCCTGCAGGCGATCGAACCCGGCGTCATCCTCGAGACGGTGCGCACCGGCGCGTCGGGGATTGGACGAGGCGAGAGAATATTGCGGGTGTAGATGCTCGAAGCGACCAGCCACCACCACAAGGATCCACGATGAAGGTTTATTACGAGAAGGACGCCGATCTGTCTCTGATCATGGGCCGCAAGGTCACGATCGTCGGCTACGGTTCACAGGGCCACGCGCACGCGCAGAACCTGAACGACTCCGGCGTCAAGGTGACGGTCGGCCTGCGCAAAGGCGGCGCCTCGTGGGACAAGGCGAAGGCTGCCGGGCTCAAGGTCGCCGAAGTCGGCGAGGCGGTGAAGGGCGCCGATGTGGTGATGATGCTGATGCCGGACGAAAGCATC